>JAIRZB010000053.1 GCA_031267435.1 Puniceicoccales bacterium
AGTTGCCCTGCCCGCGGCGAAGCCGCGGGCGGGGCCTTAGGCCCCATGGTCGGCCGGTACCACGGGCGATGCCCGTGGTATCGGCCGCAATCCAGGTCCAGGGGATGGATCCCCTGGCAAGGGGTTGCAAGGGGAAGGATTCCCCTTGCCCTGGCGGGGATTCTAAGGGCGCGCAGCCCTTAGGGGGTTGCGATGGGGAAAGATTTTCCCTAAAAAATAGGAGCATTTCGATTGTAAAATTTCAATTTTTTGCATAATAGATCGCCATGAGGCGCTTTAGAGGTAGAGCAAGTTTTTCACTAATCGAACTAATGATAAGTGTGGGAATTATTGCGATACTCTTGGGGATAATATTTCCAGCAGTGGACATAATTATCGAACAATCACAGCGAACGAAAGCAGCGAGAAATTTGAGAACCATTGCCTTGGCTCACGCAAATTTTATCAATGATTTTGGCAGATCCATTCATTTCAATGACCTTTCCGCAATGAAAAGTGGCGCTGACGGGCCCTTTGATATCAATTTATTTGCTGCACTATTGGCAAAGTACGGCTACATTAAAGATGTCTCCATTTGGGCCTGGGATTTTGATTATTTAGTAAAAAACTACAAACAAACCAAAGGATCGTTGCCGACAAAAATGTACAACACCGATAGTAGTCGCATCGATAACGACTTTGCAGGAGTGCACAGTGGAGGCAGTTTCCCATTAAGTGTGGCATGTTGCGTCGTTCAATCTCCCAATTTTGTTTACACCAAGCTATTGAATTCTAAATTTCCATGCGCATGTAGTCGCGGATTGTATAGCGATGGCCGTTGGCGAAAAAAATCCGATGGCAATATGGGCGGAATTTGGGGCAATAAGGGCGGATTAATTGCTTTTTTTGACGGCCATGTGGAATGGTTTAAGGATATAATCAATCGATTTACAAAATATGACTTAACGGAAGCGACAACCATTCTATGCGAAACGCTTCCCAATGCCCATGAAGGTCCTGCTTATACCGATTCCTGTTTCATCAACTGGCAAGGTAACGGTTCCAATGGAGCGATACACTAGGTATTACCCCCGTAATTGATATTTTTATTTTTGAAGTTATAATTTTTTTATGGAACGTTTCGGAGGACGAAAAAGTTTTACACTAATGGAATTGATAACGGTGGTTGCGATTCTAACGGTTTTGCTAGCCATTACATACCCCGCAGCTCGAACCGTTATGGATCGCGTTCAACGGACAAAGGCAGCTAATTACCTGAGAACCATTGCCCTCGCCCATGCTCAATTTATTACCGATTTCGGTCGCGCTATCACTTTTACGGATATAAAAAATATTTCCGGAAATAATAACCATAATGTTAATAATTTCGCTGCCGTCCTCGCAAAATATGGCTATATCGAAGACGTCTCCGTCTGGGCTTGGGACTTCGATTATAAAGTCAAGGCCTATAAGCATGATACTTCTAAAACTTTTCCTACCGAAATTTATGACAAATCATCTAAAAAAACACACGATAGTTTTAGGGTTTTCCCCATAAGTGTCGTTTGTGGTATCGTACAATGCCCCAACTTCGACTATAAAACACTGCTCAAAGGGAAGTATCCCGCCGCCTATAGCCGCGGACTCAAAGCCAATGGTTATTGGATGGAATCTTCTACCGATAATAACGGCGGTGTCTTTGGAATTAAGGGCGGTCTCATCGCCTACTACGACGGCTCCGTGGAATGGTGTACGAATACGGTTGGTAAATTTACAAAGTATTTTACACAAATGAAAACTTCTACGATTTGTGACGCCATTCCCAATACCCATAAATCTATACAACACATCGATTTTGCCGATTCCAATTTTTTGAACTGGATCGCAGATAATTCCTGCCATAGCCTGCCATAACTTGCTACGGACTCCTTGACCGCAACGGTCAACTTAGTTGCCCCGCCCGCGGCGAAGCCGCGGGCGGGGCAAGGCCCCCCGGTCGGGGGGGGCCCCCCGCCCCACCCCCGGGGGCCGCCCGCCAACCACCGGCCCGGGGGCGCCCCCCCCGGCGGGTGGGCTGCGCGGCCTTAGAATTCCATCACAGCGAGCGTTGGCGGACACACTCATAGAGAACAATTGCGGTTGCGATGGACACATTAAGTGAATCCGACTCACCGTTCTGAGGAATGCGAATGGAATGACTTTGCCGAAGCCAAAAATCGGAAACACCTTGACTTTCCGATCCCACTAAAATGACCGTACCTTTGCGAAAATTTTCTTCAAAATATAATTTTTGTCCACGGGGAGAAGTAACATAAATCGATAGCCGATAGCGCCGGGCAAATTGTAAAAATTCTTCCGCCGTAGCATCGTAAATATTAGCAAAAAAAACAGCACCCTGGGCATTGCGAATGGCATTGGGATTAAAAATTTCCGTGGAATGGTCGAGCACAATAATGCCATCGACACCCGCGGATTCCGCCGTTCGAACAATCGCACCAAAATTACTTGGTTTTTCAATATTTTCCGTGGCAATAAAGAGCCCATTTTCGGAAGGAATGCACGCATTTAGGGATAAATTACGGGACTGGGCAAGGGCAACTAATCCGTCGCCATTTTCCCGGAGCGAAATTTTTTGATACACCTCCGGTGAAATTTGTGTGATGGAAATTTGATCGCCTTCGAGTTTTCGAATAAATGAAAAAAATGTTAACCTATCCGTGAAGTATTCCTCACAAAATAATAATTCCGTAACGAATTGGTGTGAATGTGCACGGTCAATTTCCCGGAACCCTTCGACAATAAAAATGCCGAATTTTTTTCGCTTTGACGCCTTCCGCAACTTATCAATAAATTTTATTTTTTCATTATGCCTACTACTGATTCTTTCAAACACCGATTTATTTCTATCAAAATTAAGCAATAAATGGCAATTGTTTTATGGGTAACATTGGCGATTTTTGCGGAAAAGTTTTATAAAAATTTTTTAATCGATGGGTTTTCATACTTGCGGATTTCTATTTTTTTTATAAAAGCGAACACATCGGTGAGATGGGTGGATGCAATTGAACTGCTGGCGCAATACTTTCGCGTCGAAGTAGAGGATTCTAAAGATCAGAATTTAGAATTGGTCGTAGATCAATGCTTGGATCTAAAGTTTTCCTGTGTAACCAATGACTATCTTTTATTCCGTGGTTATTTTGCACAGAAATTGACGGAGGATAGTTTCCTCCGCATCAAAAGTATGTTGCAATGGAATTTTGCGCGAATTGCTGATACAAATGATACGCTTTCCATTGATAGTGAAAGCAAGCGCCTTTGTCTTTTTCGTAAAAAATCGCTGACATCGCTATTCGTCGATAATATTTTTTCGGAAGTGGAATCATTTGTATCAAATTTGGAATTTTGGTCAGATGCTTTTGAGTATACTCGGGAAGCACCTCGGGGATCAAATTTAATGATTTTTGGATTTTGAGCATGAAAAAAATAGGTTACATTATTTGTGGTACGGCGGCTTTACAACTAATTTATGTTTTTTGGAATCATAAATTTCCTCTAATCTATGCAGAATTACAGGAAAAACCAGCGCCGGCAGTACGCAGGAAAACGAGTAATGATCCGCGTGTGTTGCATGTCGTGAGTGGGCCTTCAACGGGGAGGAGAAAAGCCGTAAAAAAAACATCTAATGTGGGAAAAAAACCGGAATCGGAAGATCAAAGGGTTAGTGCAAAGCCGGAAGAGGAGTTAGCGCAAACGGTTGTAAAAGATCAGAGGGATGAATTTTCTACCGATTCTTCAGTAAAATCCACCGGGGAACGTGCCGATAGGGCACCAATGGCGCCCGCTATGGAAAAAAAACCGGAATCGGGAGATCAAAGGGTCAGTGCAAAGCCGGAAGGGGGGTTAGCGCAAACGGTTGTAAAAGATCAGAGGGATGAATTTTCTACCGATTCCTTGGCGCAATCTTCGGTTGGACTCTTCAATGGGACACCGGCAATATCAATGGCAAATAATAAGGTTAGCGGTCAAACGACCCGTGAAGTAATTGGAGATTCTGGGCAGCCGCTTATCAATCTCGACGCAATCAGTATGGTCAACCCCATAACATTTGTAGAAGGTGATCCTGCCAATTGCATTCCTTGGAAAACATCGGAATACTATCATTTCGCTAAGAATCAGGAATTAAAAGAATTGGTACGGAATTTTTGTGCGGCACAGTCGATGGATGTCGTTGTAAGCGATACCGTTGGCGATATTGTTAATGGAAAGTTTAGTAATATTTCGCCGAGACAATTTTGGAAAGATATCGTCAATGCCTATGGATTGGTATGGTTTTTCGATGGCAGCATGATGTATGTCTACAAGAGCAGTGAGGTCACATCAGCCGTTTATCAAATGAGTCGCGACGAAATGCGAACGCTGGTAAAGGTAATTGCCCAACTGGGATGGCTGAGTTCCAATGTAACATTTAGGCCCATGGAGACGGCAGGCATTTTGGTTGTCAGTGGGCCTCCAAAATTAATGTTGTTGCTGGAAGAATTGTCAAAAAAAGTCGTTGTTGAGCGTGTGAGTGACGTGTATAGCATTCGTTCCTTCCCATTGAAACATGCCTGGGCGTATGACATGGCGGTGAATTACCGAGGTGGGATTATGAATATCCCGGGAGTGGCAACCATGTTACAGCAAATTATAGGAGAATTTCCGGTACCCATTGGTGATAGTAAGCTCGGTGTCAGCATCGATAATTCGAAATCGAATGAAGCAACGGAGAAAAAGGCCATTCCGGGAACGGTATATCATACCAATGAGCCGAAGAAAAAAAATAAGGAAGAAAGTAATAAGGATAGCGCCAAGAATGAAGAAAAAAATCCCGTCAACTTGGGAGCAATTTTTATAACCTATGATACCCGTCTCAATGCGGTTATCGTAAAAACAAAACAGCAGGATATGTCTTTTATTGAGGATGTTATTAAGCAGCTCGACGTGCCAAGGGATGCGATTAAAATCGACATTGCCGTGGTAGATATTACCAAGAGCGGTGCCATGAAGATAGGTTCTAAATTTGCGACTAACAAACGCGATACCAATGCGAAACCTTCTGGGTCGACAGTTTCGGACAAGAACACGGAGCGCATTTCGCTTGATTTTATAGGTAAGGCAACGGCGAGTGTAACAATGAGTTTCGATAAGCTTTTCAGAAATTATTCATTGGCACAGACGTTGAGCATTTTGGAAGACGTGGGTAATGCGCAAACCCTGACGCGATCTTCCGTGATCACACTGGATAATATTGGTGCCGTCATTGATCGCTCCAATACCGTTTACATGCCGGTTACGGGTGCGAAAGCGGGGGGACTTTTCGATGTAACCGTTTCAACAAAATTAGTTGTTATTCCCCACATTGTTCCCGAAGAATTTGATCACAATGGTTTTGCAAAAATTAAACTATTAATTGAAGTGAGCGACGGCACCTTCGATAAAAGCCCCCTTGTGGAGACGAGTGGTCCAACAACGGCGACCAATTCGGTCAATACGGAGGCATCGCTTTTCGAAGGGCAGAGCTTATTCATTGGTGGCTATTTCCATGAAAACCATAGCAGAAGTTCCGCAGGAATTCCTTTTTTGAAGGATATTCCTCTTCTTGGATATCTATTTAAGACGGACAATCGAGATGATAGCGTGATGGAACGCATTTACATTATTACGCCTTCAATTGTCAACATCAATGATCCCAAAAGAAAGCAATTAAATCGTTTCTTCACCGACGGCCAATTAGCAGGGGAGTCGACATTGAAGCCCGATGAATTTATTCTAACGCATGACTACGAGCGGCCATCCTTCGATAACGCAACGTTTGAAATAAATGAGCCCAAACGTACCTGGGGTAAGCTAATGTCCCAAAAAGAAAAAAATACGGACGATTTTGAACCCAAAAGGATAACCCAGCACAAAAGACGAATAAGGAGCCGCCGCTGATTTTTTGAGAACCATATGCTCCCGTAGACTCATTATTTCCCAATTTTTCTAAGGCATGGTATTCGCTCGGCGAGTGGGGTACGATCCCCATGAATCAGCATCTCCACGCGTCCCGGAATTGAAATTTCATAGAAAGTAAAATCCCTATTGACGTTTGGGATAGGTACGGCCATAATCTAAGCCGTGGTGGAAGTTGAAAGGAAGCGAGTTGCATTGGTAACGGGTGCCGGGCGTGGGCTAGGTGCTGCGATTGCGAAGAAATTGGCGCAGCAGTCGGTATGCGTGGTTTGCGTCAGCCGTTCCCAAAATTGCGAGAAAATTGCAAGTGAAATCGTTGCAGCTGGAGGGGAAGCCGAAGGCATGGCAGTTGACGTATCCGATGGGAATGCGGTACAGCTGGCCTGCGAGAATCTTTTAAAAAAATATGGAGCCATTGACATTTTGGTGAATAATGCGGGAATTACGCGCGATGTCCTAGTGATGAGGATGGCGGAATCGGATTGGGATAATGTGATTCGGACAAATTTGAGCAGCTGTTTTTACTGGACGAAGCATTTACTCCGCGGGATGACCCAGAATCGCTGGGGACGAATTGTTAATATTTCTTCGGTGGTCGCTAAGACAGGGAACTTTGGCCAGGCGAATTACGCTGCAGCTAAAGCGGGAATGATTGGTTTTACAAAATCGGTGGCCAAGGAGGTAGCTTCACGGGGAGTGTGCGTCAATTGCGTGGCACCGGGTTTTATAGAAAGTGATATGACAGCAATACTTTCTAAAAAAATTATTGAAGAAACTCAAAAATTAATCCCAATGAAACGCATGGGTATTCCCGAAGATGTGGCAAATGCGGTAAGTTTTTTATGTTCCGAGGCAGCCAATTACATCACGGGAACGTTACTAACGGTTGATGGCGGTATGACGATGTGAAATTTTTAGTTATGGAATCGTTAAAGTGTAGTATTTGTGGAAAAGTGGCCGCCGTGCAGTTACAGCAAGTGGTTAATGGTTCAGAGCAGACGATATGGTTGTGTGCGACCTGTGCACGCAATTACGGCGTATTTCCTCAGAATGCATTGCCATTTTCAGTTGTAAAAAATGTTGAGGCAGCGCTTTTTAGCGGTTTTAATGAAAAGGAAAAATATTGTTTACATTGCGGCTGTACCATGGAATTTTTTCGAAAAAATGGCTATCTAGGCTGTGCGCAGTGCTATGAAGATCTGAGGGTAGATCTATTGCCATTGCTCGAAAATATGCAAAAATCTTTGAAACATATGGGGAAAAATCCTAGAAAATTTGGGCCTATGGTGAAAAAATCCACGGCTAAAAAATCTACGGATCAGGTATCGCTACTGAAGCAGCTACAAAAGGCGATCGATGAGGAACGTTTCGAAGATGCGGTAAAAATTCGTGATCAATTACGCTTACGAAGTAAAAATGAAGGCGATTAATTCACTATTCAAAACCTATGGAAAATATTTTGATCACCATCATCAACCCATAGTGATGCGTTCGCAGGTTTGTTTGGTCCGTAATTTTTTGGAATTTAAATTTTCCGATTTCGCCACCGACGATGAGAAACGGAAAATTTTGAATTTTGCTAAAGTATGTACTCGGAAATTAAAAAATTTTGAGATTTCCTTTGATTTAGCGGCTCTCAATCCTGCGGAACGGCTCGCGTTACAGGAGTATGAAATGATTGGTAAAAAATTACTGACAAATCACGCCTGGAGTGAAGTGATTTGTGGCAGCAGGGGACGTGCTGCAGTAACGATTAATGGAGGCGATCATCTGCGCATTTGTGTGATTCATAGTGGACTTCAGTTGAAAAAAAGTTTAGAAAAAGCGAGCACCATTGACGACGAAATCGATGGAGGAGATTACGCTTTTTTACCGGATATTGGATATTTGACTTCCCGTCCCTGTTCCCTGGGAACGGGGATGCGTGCCGCGGTGTTTGTCCATTTGCCGGGTCTCGTATTGACGGAGCAAATTCAATATTTAACGAATGCCGTACAGCAGATCGGCATGGGTATAAACAATGTTTATGGCGATAGTTCTAGAACGCTGGGCCACATATTCAAAATTTCAAACCAACAAACTTTGGGAATTAGAGAGAGTGAGGAAGTTCGCCGTCTCGGCGATGTGGTAAGAACGGTTATGGAACAGGAAAATGTGGCACGAATGTCCTTCTTGGAACAAAATAGGGTACTCTTTCGGGATCGCATTGGGCGAATGTATGGCGTTTTGTGTTCGTGTTACACGCTGACCTCAGACGATGCTTTGGAAATGCTATCATGGATGCGTTTTGCCGTGGATTTGGAGATTTTTGATGTAAAATATCGTCCCGGTATTGATCGCCTCATGGTGGAAACTCAGCCCGGTAATCTTGCTTTGCGCTGCGATCAGGCATTAACTGAGGAGGAACAGGATCGGAAACGGGCGATGATAGTACATACGTTCTTTAAACAAATGGGCGAACCTCACTTTAAAGATTAGTTGCCTTCGATTTAATGGAACTATTCGATCAAAACTTCTTGAAAATTTTACCAACATTTGGTGAATTTCGTTCCATTATTTGTTTGAAAGGCGATTTGCCGGAAAAGGAGCTATTTGATGCACTGGGATTACCAATCATTGCCGCCGATGGAGCCTATAATGTGTTACGGGCGAAACAAATAAAAACGGAGGTCGTCATTGGAGATCTGGATAGTGTTGGCAGGGAAATATCTCCAGGAACACAAAAAATTTACATCGAGAATCAAAACCAATCCGATTTTCAGAAAGCATTGCAATATGTTTGCGAAAAACAACTTGAACCATCCATAATTCTAGGCATTAATGGGGGGTATATTGATCATATTCTTAATAATATCGCAATTTTTTCGCAAACAAATGGAGTGACTTATATGCCTCCAAATCTGGGGATAATGATTCGAAAAAATTGCACATTACATTTTATTGAAGGAACAAAAATTTCACTTTTTGCAATGCCAATATGCCATCTAACAACGCAGGGTCTGTTTTGGGAATTGGATCATAAAAAATTAGAATTCCCTCATTTTAGTTCCTGTTTTAACCGTTGTAGCAGTGGAATATTAAAAATTTCGATACACGATGGAGCAATTTTTACGGTTGTATATCTGGAAGATATTGTCGATGCGGGAAAAAATAGAATAAATTTCTAATGCCCAAAAATGTACTGTTATGTTAAAACAATATTAAAAATACCAACGTATCAAGCTATGCTATTGTCAAAGCCAATGGACATAGTAGCTTAACTTCATGGACAACAAAAAAGATGGATTAAAAATTACAAGGGAAGAAAAATTAGCAAAACTTTTGTTGTTTTCGAAGAAACATATATCGGCAAATTTTTGCCCAATAACTGATTTTTTAGAAAAATCTTTTGCTGAACGTGTCCTATGGTTGGAAGATCAAAGCCGTGCCCAGTGGGATGCACTCATTCAACAGTGTGAAACGTGCCCCATATATACCCGTTGTCATCCGTGGTCAACCTAGGGAAGCCCCTTGCTCTTGTTTGCTATGGGGCTCCGCCCCATACCCCGCAAGGAGTCACGGACTCCTTGACCTCGATATGCGGCCA
>JAIRZB010000078.1 GCA_031267435.1 Puniceicoccales bacterium
TTCATCTGCGCCTTCGCTTTCCTCTGCGTTGTATTCGCCATCTTCGGCTTCGTCCTTTTCTTGAGGCTGACTTTCTATCTCGTCTCTTGGCTGACTTTCCACTGCACCGTGTTCGTTGAGGAATGTAGTGGCTTTGTCAAACTCATTTTTCCGTACTTTTTTGAGCAGAAAATTTATTTTCGCATTTTCGCTTTCTTGCATGTCATATATGCTGTAGCCTCTTCCTTCTACGGCGCCACATTTGCGGAGGAGCATGATGGCTTCTAGGTCATATTCATTTTTCAGCAATTTTTCGCGCAGAGCGAACCCATCTAAAGGTGTCCTCCCGTCATTATCTTCAATATTGACATCGGCTCCCAATTTAATGAGTTTTTTCAGTAATTTCAAATTTAAATGCTTGTATATGCATAGCATTTCATCGGAATTTTCTTCATTGAAGTACCGCGGCTGAGGCATAATGGCCCAATGTAATGGTGTGCTTCCGCCATCGTCTTGTGCATTAATATTCGCGCCATGATTCACAAGTAACGCTAGCGCTTCTAACATATAATTTACGCGCTGAAGTGTTTCTTCGGCATATTCGATACATCCGCCACCAGGGTTCAAATCAGGGGGGTAATTAAAATAAACAAAGTACTCACTAGTTGCCCTGTTAATCTCTGCCACTAATGGCATTAACGGTACACGACCGTAATCGTTTTTATCAGTTGGGATCAAGACCCTGATCCAATAGCAACCTCGCTACTTCTACCCACTTTTTAGAGGGGCGGGGATCTGCCATTGCTTCAAGCAGTAGGGTATTATTATCATCGTATCTCTGATGGGGATCGGCACCGTTTTCTATTAAAAATTTTACAATATCTGGGTGTGCGGCGAAGCGTACCGCCGTTGACAGTGGCGAAACAGCGAGTCCAAAGCGATCGAGTCGCCTTTGGTTGGGATCGGCGCCGTATTCCACTAGTAATTTTACCATTTCTACATTTCCTCTATAGACGGCTTGTTGCAATAGGGTGGTGGTCTCGGTGCCGTTGCCATTAGGATAGTGTTCGCCATTGGGGAAGACTGCATTGACATCCACAACTTTTTTATCGAGTAATTCCCGCAGGCGCGTCGAGTCTCTGTGAAATATAGCCCAGTACAATTCACTGTTAGGTCCACGGGGGTCTCTTTTTGTCGTAATTTTGGCTCCATCATTGGGAGATAGGTCCAAATCTTTGGACAAAACATCACTCGCCACTTCATCGGCGGTAGCTTGTACTTTTATACCGAGCAAACCAACTCCCAGAAGAAGAAGACCTCCTAGGATAACACTTTTTACCATTTTTTTCCCATCTATATGTTACCCAGTATTTTTTTCTCAAGGATAAGTCAAGTTCATTTTCGGGAAATCCTTGAAAAATCTATTGGTCCGGACCCGTCTTTCTTATTTATATTCTTTATAACTTCGAATGCCCTTCCGTGGATTAAAAAAAGCCGCCGTTGGTAAAACGACGACTTAAAAATTTAAATCTTTAACTTTATCACTACATTTATCTTGCTGTAGCCTGAGCTAGTTCACGTACGATATCCGGGATTGAATTTTGTCCGGCTATATCAAGAACTGTTTTCCCTTCGTTATTTTTCAAATTCAGATTAGGAGTTTTGGCCAAAATTGCGCGTGTTATGTCAATATCTCCCATTGCAACAGCCCACATAAGGGGCGTATATCCCCTTCGGTCTTGATAATTTATATTCAAACCATCCATTGTTAATAAATGGCGGATCTTTTCAAGGTCGGATTCGGCAACTGCGTCAATCAACTCCTTTTCTTTCCTGGTATTTGCTTCTTCTACTATCCAATTTAAAAGCCCGATTGCCAAATTATAACAATTTTTTGCCAAAAGACAATATTCCCGCGATCCGCTGGCAATGCTGTCCAGACAATGACTAGACGCTCTCTGGACATATTTTAACAATGCCGGCGCTTTCTTTTCTTCTAGTCCATTTTTAATTATTTTCTTAAGCAATCCAATTTTTCCAGAACGAATGATTATATCTAGAAAACGTTCTGCATTGCTATCGTGCACGGAAAGCTGGAAATTTGGTTCGTTTAATATAAGTTCGATAAAATCGATCCGGCCATGTAAAATCGCATAATCTAAAACATTTTTTCCGTTTTGATCACAACCATTTATTATGGTTGGATATTTTCCAGCCAATAGCTGTATAATGTAACAAGCATTTCCGCTATTAATAAGTTTACCTTTAACGGCCTCAATTATTACCATCGGCAGTGTTTTCCCATTTTCAAAGCGCGGGTCATCGTATTTCAAAATATCCGATGATATCCAAAAATTAACGTTTTGAATATTACTATTTTTTATGTCATTTATAAATGCCCCACAAGTGTCGCTCACTTCATTTCGAAGAGTAAAAAGATTACTCCCGATAAGTGACGGAGAACTCCAAAATAATGAAGCGACAATTGCAACTTTACTGATTTTTTTAATGTTTTTCAGTTTCATAACGAGTGATAATATATAAATGTTTAACAAGAAAACAAGTATTTTTTTGTTAAATTGTAAAAATGCGGCAAAAATGCGTTTACCTAGGCATAATTATTTTTTACTGCGATTTAATTTTCATCGCCTTTGATTTCATCTTTGTCCTTGGCTTTATCTTCGGCTGCAATTTCTTCGCTTTTTTCTTCATCCTCAGATTCATCTTCGGCTTCGCTTTTTTCTCTGGGCTGGCCTTCCGTTGCGCCATGCTCACGGAGGAAGGCAATCGCTTCGTCGTATTCGTCTTGAAGTTTTTTATCATTATGGCAAAGCTCTTCCTTTCGTTGCAGGAGCAGATCCAAAGGGGTTTTTTCTGCATTATTAGGAAGATTGATGTCGGCACCTAGTTCAATGAGTGTCTGAAATAGTTCTAAATTTGGATGGGTATTCAGAATATATATTTGCGTTGGAATTTCTTTGTCATGCCAGGTAAAGGGTATGGCCCTGTGTAATAGCGTATTCCCTTTATTATTCTGAGCATTAATATCCGCACCGCGATCCACGAATAATTTCAGTATCTGACAATAACAGCTTAAATCCTGCGATATACTTTCTATTGATTGTTGGCGGTCTTGAATTTGCTTTTGGCTTAATTCTTCGTGTTCCAATTCATCCAATTCACATATGCGATAGTGACGTATATCGGTATCTATGAGAATGGTACGCATTAATTCTATCAAAGGCACTTGGCCCGCATCATCTTTGCCATTGGGATCTAGGCCTAGATCCCAGAATAGTTTAACCATTTGGATTGCATCGCGGGGTATAAAAGGGAAAGACATAGCCATATGCAATAGCGTACGATTGCGCAAATCTTTCCAATGGGGATTCGCTCCTTGCTTTAACAATAATTTCACTACACTTACCGCTCCTGCTTCTACCGCTTTTCCTAGTGGCGTAATTTCATTGCCATATTCGTCAATTCTTTTAAGATTTGGATTAGCGCCATTATTTAGCAGTAATTCTACTATTTCAAGATCTCCTATCGCTTGTTCCAGGGGTGTCTCCCCTTCGTTTTCATGTTGTGCGCGGGATGGCGGTATTACGCGATTGAGGTCGATACCTGGAAGTAGGGATTCAATAATAGGTATATTCCCAAATCGTATAGCCCAATACAATGGGTGATTGGGTTTACCCAATTCCGTAATTTCATGCATGAGCCATTCCGCATTACGAGGAGACTCACCCGAAACAAGGGACAAAAAATCTTTAGTCACTTCATCGTTTGCAGCCTGCGTTTGCGCACAGGATAAACAATTCCCAAAGAAAAGACTACCAATTACAATATTTTTTAATATTTTTTTCTCATCCATATCCAAGATGAAACACTCTTTATTTTCGGAAATGTGTCAAATTTTATTCCCATCCGAGTTTTTCATTGAACAATTTATCAATTGCATCATACTCTTTTTTTGTGTCTTTATGAAATTCTGATTGTTGTAATTTCGATTTCAATAATTTTTGACTACAGTGGTGAGCAGTTACACTTGGTGATAGTCCGTTGTGGACCTCTTGCATATTGATTTCCTTTACACCCAAGCCACAATCGAGAAGTTCTTTTACAAATCCTACGCGTGGAGATAGGAGGTCTCCGCGTATATCTATGCGAGATATATAATCGTCAATTTCAAGCTTATATAGTTCTTTTGGGGTATGAATGGTTCCACCTTTTTTTTGTTTATGCTGGTCCAAAAGTTCTCGTGCTTTTTGTGGAGGATAAACCGCCAAATGCAGGAGTGTACGGCCATAGATCGTTTCTTTGCCATGTTCATCTTTAACTATTTGCTTATTTGTAATTCCATATATGTTTGCACCTTTATCGACTAGAAT
>JAIRZB010000048.1 GCA_031267435.1 Puniceicoccales bacterium
AAAAATAAATTTGAATAAGCGAAAAAATTCTCTAGAGAATGGGCCATGATTATAGGGCCAAAGGTTCGCGGTTTTATATGTGTTACTGCGCATCCGGATGGATGTAAAAAAAACATCCAAGAACAGATTAGTTATGTAAAAATTCAAGGTGAAATTGCTAATTCTCCCAAAAAAGTTCTTATTATTGGATCATCCACTGGATACGGTTTAGCGAGTCGCATTGTGGCATCATTTGGGTATAAAGCGGACACGATTGGAATTTATTTTGAGCGTCCGGAAGTGGATAACAAACCAGCTTCGGCTGGATTTTACAATGCGCATACTTTAGATAAATTTTCGCGGGAGGAAGGACGACTTTCAGAAAGTATTAACGGCGATGCATTTTCCGACGAAATTAAGGATGAGGCCATTCGATATATTCGAGAAAAACTGGGTCAAATAGACTGTATTATATATAGTTTAGCGTCACCGCGGCGAACGGATCCCGTTTCGGGCGAAACATATAAATCTGTATTAAAGCCGATTGGAGCGCCTTTTTTTGGTAAAACGGTTAATACGGACACGGAGCAAATTACAGAAATTTTTATTAATCCGGCAACGGAGGAAGAAATTGAAGCGACACGTAGGGTCATGGGTGGGGAGGATTGGGAGCGCTGGATAGATCAATTACTGAGGGCGGATGTTTTAGCGGAGGGCGTACAGACCTGTGCCTATTCCTACATTGGTCCGGAGGTAACGTGGCCGATTTACGCCCAAGGAACCATAGGTAAGGCAAAGGATCATCTGGAGCAATCGGCAAAAAGCATCCAAAATAAATTAAAAAAATTACAAGGAAAAGCAATAATTTCGGTAAATAAGGCAGTGGTGACCCAGGCGAGTTCGGCCATACCGGTGGTACCACTTTACAATTCAGTACTATTTAAAATCATGAAGCAAAAGGAAATTCACGAGGGTTGCATTGAGCAAATGTACCGTCTATTTTCCTCGCATTTCGATATTAATCGTGATGAACAGGGTCGAATTCGTCTCGATAACTTGGAGATGCGCGACGATGTGCAGGGGGAAGTTAAGGCAATTTGGCCTAA
The DNA here is from genome assembly GCA_031267435.1 of Puniceicoccales bacterium. Classification (GTDB taxonomy): domain Bacteria; phylum Verrucomicrobiota; class Verrucomicrobiia; order Opitutales; family LL51; genus LL51. The sequence continues at coordinate 1,086 of JAIRZB010000048.1, forward strand.
AATTTCGACGGAAAACTTACACGAGCTGTCAGATTTTCAGGGTTATTACCAGGATTTTTTACGCCTATTTGGTTTTGGTGTAGCCGGTGTGGACTATGGAAAAGATGTGAAAATTTCATAATTTCCATATGGATTATGGAAAAATAAAATAATTATTATAGACTAAGAAAACAGCATGGATTCAGCGGAATTAAGACAAAGTTTTTTAAATTTTTTCAAAGAGAAGCAACATAAAATCGTTTCTTCGGCATCATTATTACCGGAGTCGCCGAATTTATTGTTTACAAATGCGGGCATGAATCAATTCGTTCCGATTTTACTTGGAGAGCGGGCGATTCAATTTTCGCGGGTTGCGGACACACAAAAGTGCATTCGAGCGGGAGGCAAGCACAATGATTTGGAAGATGTGGGGTTTGATACCTACCATCACACATTTTTTGAGATGCTCGGCAATTGGTCCTTTGGCGACTATTTTAAGAAGGAGGCGATAGAATTTGCCTGGGAACTTTTGACAAAAGTTTGGCATTTTCCAAAGGAGCGTCTATACGTCACCGTTTACTCACCCGGTGAAGGTGAGCCTGCGGAATTTGATTGGGAAGCGTACAAATATTGGGAATATATTTTCGAGGAAGAGGGATTAGATCCTGCGGCGCATATTCTAAAATTTGGTAAAAATGAAAATTTTTGGATGATGGGCGATACGGGTCCCTGCGGTCCGTGTTCGGAAATTCATATTGATTTAACAAAAAGCGGTAATAATCAGGAACAACTTGTCAACCGTGATTCGCCATTTTGCATTGAAATTTGGAACCTTGTTTTTATGCAATTCAATGCGCAAGCCGATGGCACTTTTGTTCCGCTCAAAAACAAACATGTCGATACGGGAATGGGTTTGGAACGGGTGGCCGGAATTGTAAAAACGACAAATAATTTTTCTAATTTTTCACAACACCCCTCCAATTATGATAGCAATTTGTTTACTTATATTTTCGATAAAATTACTACCCTATGCGGGAAGACTTACCGGGGAACCGTTGCAGCAAACCGCGAATCTATGGTGGAGCAGGAAAAAATTGATTTTGCATTCAGGGTCATTGCGGACCACATTCGGGCTCTAACCTTCGCGATTGGCGATGGTATTTTACCGGGAAATGAAGGTCGCCACTATGTTCTGCGGAGAATTTTGCGGCGTGCAATTATTTTTGCGAAACGCTTACAATTTCCCGTGGGGAATTTTACAACTCTAGGGGAGGTAGTCATCGGACAAATGGCGTCAATTTTTCCGGAGTTGCAGCGTAATCGTAAAATTATTCTCGAAACCATTGGTGCGGAGGAGGCCATGTTCGAAAAAACACTGGACCGGGGAATTTTATTATTGGAAGACATTTTTTTACGAACCAGGGATGGTGAAATTAGTGGCCATGACGCGTTTACCCTCTATGATACCTATGGCTTCCCCTTCGATCTGACGCAGCTGATGGCGAAGGAACGCGGGTTAAAAATTAACGAAAAAAGTTTTCAAAACGAATTGGAAATGCAGCGAAAACGGGCGCGTGATGCGCAAAAAAAATCACAGATTGCCGTTGCTGACGAAGTATTAAATGGAGCGACGCAGTTCATAGGATACGGGGAGCTCGAAGGTGTCGAAGCGGAAATTTTACAAATTATTCCAACGGAAGATGCAACGTTTTTCGTGGTCAATCGGACGCCATTTTACGGTGAAATGGGCGGTGAAGTGGGCGATACAGGATCATTGTTTTTCGACGGACGAACGATTCCCATAGCCGATACGCTGCGTAATGCCCAGGGAACATTTTTACATAAAATTGCACAGGATACCGCATTGAATATCGGTGAAAAAATTATCTTAAATGTAAATATTTCACGGAGAATGGAAATTCAACGTCACCATACGGCGACCCACATTATGCACGGAGCGTTGCGAAAAATTTTGGGTGACCATATCAAACAGTGTGGCTCCTACGTCGGTGAGCGCGGTTTGCGCTTCGATTTTAATCACTTTGCGGCGCTGACGCAGGGCGAGTTGGGCTTCATTGAAGATTTTGTCAATACTATAATTCTTAAAAATTTATCCGTTACGGCCAAGGAAGTTCCTTTCAAGGAAATTCCAGCGGCATGCATTGCGCATTTCAATGAAAAATACGGTGAAATAGTGCGTGTTTTGTCCATTGGCGACGTTTCCATGGAACTTTGTGGGGGCTGCCATGTTTCCTCTACCGGCCAGCTTGGAATTTTTAAAATTGTAAAAGAAAGTGCCATCGCTGCCGGCATACGCCGCATCGAGGCCGTTGTCGGCCGTGCTGCAAAGGAATACGTGGACCGCCATGTCACACTTGTAAATGAATTAGAGCGGCAGTTTTCTGCGAAAAATGACGAAGTTTTGATGAAAATTAAACAGTTACAACAGGCTAAAAATTCCCTGGAACGCCGCCTGCGAACAATTTTAGAAAAGAATAATCGACAAATTTTTAACGAAGTTTGTCGCCAGGCGATCTGTGAAAATGATTTAAAAAAAGCGCGTGGGGTTTTTGAAATTGAAACCCATAATGATTTGCGCTCGCTGGGGACACTTGCCGTAAAAAAAGAGGCGTGTGATATCGCAATTTTGGCCGGAAATTTGGCGGAAGGGGCAGTAATCACGGTAAATTGTTCGCCGAAGGGAGTGGAAAAAAATTACGATGCATCGCGCATCGCTCAACAAATTGCAGAAAAATTTGGCGGTAAAGGCGGTGGCAATCCTGCCTTTGCTACGGTAAATGTTCCTAAAAAATTAGAATTTTCCGATCTCGAGTCCCTGAAAATTTGAACGCCCCCCCGCCAGGGCAAGGGGAATCCTTCCCCTTGCAACCCCTGGCCTACGGGCTGCGCGCCCTTAGAATCCCCGCCAGGGGATCCCATCCCCTGGACCTGGATACGGTCGGTACCACGGGCTGATGCCCGTGGTACCGGCCGACCATGGGGCCTAA
>JAIRZB010000090.1 GCA_031267435.1 Puniceicoccales bacterium
GAGGACGTGGATGTGAATTCGAACCCCAATGGATTTTCATTTTTGGTGGCGGCCGCTAGGCTACAGAATGATAATGGGCTTGAGATTGTACGATTTCTTCTCGATAATGGGGCCAATATAGAAACAACGGACTACCGCAGAAGAACGGCGTTATACGTAGCAGCGCGGTATGGCAATCCTGAAATCGCAAGACTACTGATCGAACGCGGGGCAAATGTAAATGCCACGAATAAAAACGGCAAAACTCCGCTACACATAGCACTGGATTCCCTTAATTTTGAAGTTGCAGAACTATTACTCGCTAACGGAGCGGACCGCGATGCCCAAGGCAACGATGATAAGACACCCTCCACCATAATCGTCAAAAGAAGACTGGAAAAATACGATGAGGCTGAGCGGGAGGAAATTCGACGCCATCTCGATGAATTGCGAGCACTGGACGCATAGTTTGCTGAAAAATCAAAAAGAAGGAATACTCCAGAAAATATTCATTCCAGCGAAAACACTTGACATAGTTTTAATAATAACAAGAATTATACGTAGGATGGGTTTTAAAAGATCATTATTGGGTGTTGGCATAGGAAGCGTATACTTTACAAGCGTAATTTTCGCAAATACAGCGAACAAGCTAGTAATTTTTAAAGTAAAGACTGAGCAATCGGCAACGTTTAGCACCACCGGCGATACGGAAGGAAGATTTCTCAGTGAAAGACTAAAAGCTTCAAAACCTCTGTAAGAATGCCTCCCAAAAACCCGAGAGCTGGAATGGGATATAGCATAGACGCATTCTCCCCTGTAAGTTGAATAACTGACGCTATTTTCGCAAGAAATAATACATTCCCCACAGATTTAATAAAAAATCAAAAAAATTCACACGATATGTACCTAGAATTCTTTGGACTCAAACACAAGCCGTTTACAATTAAAACGGAGACCCATGCGCTGTACATGAGCCCCCAATACATGACAGCTTTTTCACTATTGCAGTATGGCATCGAAAACTGCGACGGCTTTACGGTCATTACGGGAGAGGTTGGCTGCGGAAAAACAACCATCTGTAATGCACTCATCCGGGAACTCGATCCGTCCAAGTCACTCAGTATTTCCCTGCCGATTCCTCCCCGCGATGAATACCAATTACTCAACGCGATTTGCGCCACGCTCCATATTTCGGCAATGGGACGCGAATCGGTTGAAAAAATCCGTGCAAAAATCACGGACAAACTCCGCAATGAACGTGCCCAGGGTAAACGGGCAGTCCTCATCATCGACGAAGCCCAAAATCTAGAGCTCGATAGTCTAGAAACGGTTCGCCTACTGTCCAATATCGAACGCGACGATGAGAAACTACTCCATATCGTTCTCGTTGGCCAACCGGAACTCAAACAAAAATTGAGGAAACAATGCATGCGCCAATTGCGCCAACGTATCTCGGTCTACCACGACCTGAAACCACTTAGCTTTATGGACATGAAAAACTACATTCAACACCGACTCAGTTTAGCAAGAGACGGACAACAGAAACCGAAAAAATTTCAAGTACAGCGAGAACAGGTTCCTACTTTCTCTTTCTTTGCCCTGAGAAAAATTTACACGGCTAGCAAAGGCATTCCACGGATTATCAATAACATTTGTGATAAGGCTCTCATTTCGGCATTCATTGATTATTCGACAAAAGTCCGAACTAAAGATGTAAATCGAGCATTAAAAGACATCAATCAATTGCAAAAAATATGAGCTTAATTTTCGAAGGATTAAAACGGAATGGGAACCTCCAAAAGCAATCGCCCCAAGCAATATTGCAAACGGAGTCATCCGAAGAAGACCTAGATGCGGCAACGGCAGCGGTATCACTCCTGCCGGCCCAAACGCAATCGCTAGAAAAAACGGAACCTTATCCTACCGCCGTCGATTGTTTTCCTAAAAACAATTCCCATCGACGACAGGAACATACACAGATTATTCGTTCGAAAAAACAAGAGGTTGCCAACACCAACGAATTTCCTCCAGCACAGATACATTCGCCGGAAATCTCCAATCAATCGACGGAAATACAAATCTCCCCAAGTGCAGCCCGCATTGAACAATTAAGAAATGGATTGCAACGGCCCCGCTTTGTCTTCGAACTGCAAAATCCAGCAAAAGTCGATATCATATCCGCTTCCAAAAATAAATTAACCGGTGGACTAATTATTTTAGAATCGCTAATCACTGCGCCCTACAAACTCTTAAAATTCCTGTGCGGGACACCATTACAGTCCATTAATTTCTGCTCCAATTGGACCGTTTTATTGCTCGTAAAGTTCTGGGAAGGCATACGCACTTCAGGGGCCATCATCGCCAATATTTTCATGAAGCTAGCCCGAGTATGTTATTCCACCGTGCTACGGTTACCCGCCCTAGGGTTAGCACTAACAGGCTCATTCTTCAAGCGACAATGGTCCTTTTTCTGCGACTGTATGCGTATTGGGATCAACAAATTACGCGAAAAAACTCAGGAAGGATTAGCACTGGTCAGTGGCATATTCTCTTCATTAATCCACTGCTATCGCGCAGCCATTAACAAAATACTATCAATTTACTTACCCAATCATTGGATCCAAAACGCCATGATCTTTCTACTGAAAAGTTCTGCGATAACAATTTCCTGTTGTTTTATTGTCATGGTAATAAAAAACGTCATCTATCCAAATATGTTTCAAAACACAAATGACCTGACCGGTACTGCTATCGCGTTACAAGGAAAAACAACGCCCAAGCGTAAATTGAAACATTTTTTTAGAGATCCACTAATCGTAAAACAGGAGCAAATAAGAAATACTTTACTAGCGATGCACGTGGACACCATTCAGCGCTACGAACAAGGCAACGAACGAATCGTCATTGATGACAAGATATACGGGCTTGGCTCGATAATGAACGAACACCCACGCATCTGGCTTGAAAAAATAGGGAAAAATAGTCTCTATTTTACAGACAAATACGGGCAATACTACAAGCGCCCCCTCGACGACATGATGGAGTAAAAAAACACTAAAAAATAACTAAAAAAATAACACTGCGCTCGTAAATTATTTAATATAATAGGGGGCATGACAGTAAAAACACTTACAATTACGCTATTAACCATCCATTTATCCGCATTAGCTGCCATTGAGCAAGGAAGCACAGACATACGCCTACATGCATCCGCGAGAGCTGGAGACAAGACGTCAACAAAAACAAAAACCAATATAAAAACAGTTTTCCTTACGCTAGGCATGAGCTCCAACGAAGCCGAACAGCTCACGACACTGGCCCTACAAGCGACACCCAACAGCCCATTAGGAAAATTAGCACAAACGTTAAACAATGAAGGGGAAAGTCTGACTAAAAAGCCAAAAAGCTTCAAATCGAAGCACAAACCCCAAATCCCTGACCAAGAAAAAAGAATATATCAAACAGTGATGGATCAACTATTTATATTAGCCAAAGACTTTGAAAATAGTGACGGGCAGCTGACAGACATTCCTACGGCAGAGACCTCCGGGAAAGATATACCTGAGGCAAACTTTCTAAAGGAACTCCCCGCTGCTGTTATAGCAGAAATCAATCATCGGAAATGGACCGCAAAGACAAACAAACAACGAGACGACCAGACAATAAAAATACTAACAGATAGATTTAATTCAACATATAGGTGGGAAGGACGCCTAGCCCAGGATGCCAAAATAATCGCTACGACCCTTGTACGAGCACCACACGGGAGCGAATTAAAAGAATTAGCTGAATTAATAGCCAAGGTAACTGATCCTGACCACATCATAAAAGAAGACCAAGAACAAAACCAAGACCAACAAGCCCTACAATCGAAGCTGATCGAAGTAGCCTTTAAAATTGGCAAAGAAATAAACGCAACTAAATCATGGGAAGAGGCCCAAGAAATAAGCAACTCGCCAATAATAAAGCTACTACAAGTTCTAGCCCCCGATGCCAGCGCAATGTTGACTAAACTAACAAAACAAAGACAGGAATTTTTTGGCCGTACGTATACCGGAAACTAAAACCAGAGCCAAATTCTAAAAAAACAATGAAGCCGACCATTCGCCTCCCGAAGAATAACCACAAGATTTATTTCCAGGGGATTAGCACAAAGACTAACAAGGAAGCGATGAGCATAGGGAAGGCAAAAAAATAATGGTGGGAGATAGTGGACTCGAACCACCGACCCCTTGCGTGTGAAGCAAGTGCTCTAACCAACTGAGCTAATCCCCCCGTAAGCATATCCATTCCTATGGCTCCTTTTCGTTTTGTCAAATTATTCTAACGAAATACTGAGCATAGCACAATCGCCATTACAATACGCCGACCATTAGCCATATTTAGAGACTACAAACATAACCACTAAGGGGCGAAGAACCATTCACAAATACAATAACAATGAATATAACCACGTCGAAGCAAACGCCCCAACGATAAAAAAAGCAACACAGCAATAACATTTTCATGGCCTTCATTGCTTCCTATCATTTTTTTCGCAGGATTGCAGAAGATGTTTTACTTTAGTAAGTTCAGGATGATTAGATGGAGCAACACTCAAAAATTCTTCATAGGAACGCTTTGCCCCCATCGCATCGCCTATGTATATTTCCTGAGCATTTGCCCACCGCAATAAAACTTCCGGATTCGTAGGAAACTTAAGAACCACATCCTTTAAAAGACGTAAATAATCCGCACTGCTACGCGAACACAAAACAATGTCCAAATGGGTCATATACAAATCGACACGTTCCGGCTTAAATTTAAGCGCTTCTTGAATCGCCATTTCCGCAATATCATATTTGTTAGTTTTTTGGAGGCACTCCGTCAATGAGGCCCAGATATCCACATTCTTTCCGTCCACGCTAAGCATTTTCCATAGAATCAAAATCTCTTCAGCATAATCCCCTCGCGCGCGAGCCTTATCCACGGAATCATTCAAGGCTGCAATTTTATCCAACTTCTTCGCTTCTCCTTTCGGAATACTTTCAGAAGGAGTCGCCAATTGCCCCACAAACGACAACGAAGGATTAAGACCCACCGTTTCAGGCAAAAACTGAGGCAAGACGATCTTTTTTAAATCTAATTTAATATTCCCCAATTCATTCAATTTTCTTTGAAACAACCGGATGGCATCGACAACACCCTGAACATCAATGTCCTTTACGGATTTTTCTCCGAGAGCGAGCAATTGTGTACCAACATCTAACAAACCGTCCAAATCTTTGAATAACAAATCAATTTCCCAGAGTCCTTTTAGGGCAAGTAAATTATTCTTATCCACTGCCAGCGTTGAAAGAAACCAATTACGGGCTTGGATATAATTCTTAAACTCAAAAAACAAAGCCGCCACCTGATTGTGAATATCGACGGAATCATTGGCGTAGAGGACTAAAAGTTTAAGCGCTTTCTTTTTTTGTCCATTTTTTAAAAGCACCATTGCGCGCTTTATTTGGATTTCCGTATCCTCGGATAGTACTTCCAAATACCATTTGTAGCACAGAAGAGCCTGATCCCAGTCCTGTTTTCTTTCATAAATTTCCGCAGCTTTCAGGTAACAATGATAGCGTAAATCCGACAGACCAGCCGTCTGCTCGTAATAGAATGCAGCGAGCTCATCATCTCCAGTCGACAAATAAACAGAGGCTAACAATTCGGTAATCTCCGAAACATTACCATGGATACGAATGCCTTCTTCCAAAAGTCTAATAGCATCCCTAGGCTGATTACTAGCGATACAATTCTTAGCCTTCAGAACGCACTCATTAACGTTCCCATCCTGCGTATTTTCCAGACCCTGTCGACACCCAGCCAATACAACGACAGAAAGGAACACAAACTTTGACCAAAAAGACATGCTAGCTTTCCATAACAGTAACAAATCGTGAAATGAGTGCAAGACCAGATCCAACCACACACTAAAGCATCGACATCTCCCTTTTCCACCAAAACGGATTAACCGAAGCACCGCCGATTCTAATGCCACATGGAGAGTAACAGCAGATCACGATTCTTTTAAATTTCAATAAAACCCAGTCTGCCCCCTGTTATCGGAAAAAGGAGGCAACAAGATTTCATAAAAAAAGACGAACCAATAATACTCGGAAACAACGAAATCGAAAACAAAATTCAATTCGAATAAAATCCAGTCCTATCGGCAATTTCTTTCCATGAAATAATTTGCTGAAGAAAAAGAGACAACATCGCGAACTGCGCTGAAGGAATCTCGATCATATTCGATGAGAATAACGAAGGAGCAAATTCTTCCAATTTGACCATGCGTTCCTCGGGAATTTTACGACCTGGATCTTCCGAATAAGAGGAGCAAAAAGACAACATATCTCTGCGAGAAGAATCGCTCACTTTCCAAGGCTTCTCCATACTATCCCAATGGAATATCCAAATATCGTTGGGCCTAGAAACGAAAGGGGAAAGAAGTGCGGCATTTGACACATTGTATGCAACAGGAAGAACACAAATTGAAGCACCAGGGGAATTGCTTCGCAAAGTATAAAAGGAATATACCGTAAAAACCAATTCTTCGCCATCAAATCTGAACAATTCGCCATCGAAGTATAAGGAGGAAAGAGAACCACCGAGGCGCGTACGCATATGAATAATTGTATCCAGAAATACGTTCTGACGAATCAGACGACAGTCTTCTATAATCGACCTTATATGCCACAACACCACGCCCCCACTAATCAGGCAACGACCTCCTATGCCATCAAAATACTCAACCTGGCAGCCATTCGGATTACTTGGATCTTGACACAGATTAGCGCCAAACATTCGCTGACCGGGGTGTGATCCTCCTATTTCCCATAAATCAGACACATCCTTGTGTACGATTAAGTCAGAATCTAACCACACAAAAGACTCAATACCCTGCAAGTCTTTAGGCAATAAGCCAGACGCAAATATCTCAGGGAGAAAAAAACGAAGATTGATCATAAACTTGTACAAATCGCCACCACACTGCAAATTTTGAAAAACGGCATCACCCCATCGCCCTTCTCCGATGGCCCGGGCACTGTCTATTAAATCTATTTCTCGACCGTCAAAAGTTGGCATGGTCCGCCACCGCGCATCCAATAAATCGACCACATGAATAGAGGTGGTCTTATCACCCAAACCCTCTAACTTCTGAACAGTTTCCTGATCAACACGATAGGCAAAAACTACCACCCGCTTCTCGGAAGAATTGCTTTCCTTCAAAGATTGAATCGCAACAGCCGTAGGCCCACCATAATTATTATCACAAGCTAAAACAAAAACACGGCCACTACAATCGGCAGCAGAATACGCCTTAGGAGAGAAACATAATACAATCGCCAGTAAAAACTCGACGAAAACAATACATTTTAATTTTTTTTTCATAACGGGATCCACTAACTCCCATAAGCCGACTAACGTCAAGGAAAAAAACAAAAAAAACCTAAATTAAATAAACCTTGAAGCAGAGGCCTACTATGGGTATTTTCCATCCATGGGAGAAAATTATCAAGTAATAGCACGGCGCTGGCGCCCCAAACGATTTAGCGAACTCGTCGGACAGGAGTCGATTGTGCAAACCCTAGAAAACGCAATTCGCTTCAATAGAATCGCCCATGCCTTTCTATTCATTGGTCCGCGCGGTACCGGAAAAACGTCAACTGCCCGGCTTCTCGCAATGGCACTCAACGCCCCCGAACAACCTAGCATCGACGCCAATCCGAACACAGAGCCGTGTCAATCGATTTTCGAGGGACACTGTATGGATGTAATAGAAATCGACGGAGCCTCCAATAATTCCGTTGAACAGGTACGGAACTTGCGCGAAGAATGTCAATACGTACCGACGGGGTGCCGGTTTAAAATCTACATTCTCGATGAGGTGCATATGCTTTCCCAATCGGCGTTTAATGCCTTACTAAAGACATTGGAAGAACCACCGGAGCATGTAAAATTTATTTTCGCAACAACGGAAGCCTACAAAGTTCCACAAACAATAGCTTCCCGTTGCCAACGCTTTGAATTTAAGCCGATTTCCGAAGAAATCATCACAAAAAAAATACAACAAATTGCACAAGCAGAAAACATCCAGGCGGATCTACCGGCACTACAAGCAATCGCACGTACCGCAGACGGCGGAATGCGAGATGCCCAATCAATCCTCGATCAACTAACGTCCTTTGGCAATAATCGTATCACTGAAGCGGACGTCGTAAAAGCCTACGGACTCGTTTCCGCCGAGGAAATCGAAGAAATTCTAGCCTGCGTAGAACGCGCGGACTATCAAAAAATCACCGAACTTGCCGAACGGTTCAGGTATTGCAACTTTTCAGGCATACTATCAAGCACAACAAAGGCACTACAAAAAAAATTAACTCACCTTGAAAACCCTATCGAGATCGCAAAAACATTAAGACTCCTAGATATAATCATCGCTAACAAAGATTTTATCCCGGGAAACGACTTGATTATGTTTCAACTCATCCTATTTCGTGCGATAGAAGCCTCAGAACAAAGAAACATTGATCGAGTCATCGAACTACTCCAAAACCTCCAAACCCATTCCGCACAGAATTGCGACGACACTCCCCTTTCGCATCAAGAAGATACGGCGATACGGAAAAAAAATATAAAAAAACACGGCTACGCAAGAGATGAATTCATGGAAACAAAGGAAGAATTCACCCGTCATTCACCCGAATCAACAAATGCTGAACCTCAGATGCCTAGTAAAAAAACGTCTCCATCGCAGGAGATCGGCGATCTATCTCAACTCCCCCAAGACACCCAAGAAAAACTAAAAAATTTATTTAACATCGAAAAATAGATAGATCAATACTCGCAAAAAACCTAGCATTTATTTCTTTTTCAGAAGTCTTTCGAAACGGGACTCCACAAGGCAGGCCCCCAATGTTATAACCGATATATACGGAATCCTTTACAAATTTCCAGCCCCTTGAATAGTCGAACCCAAGAGAGAATATAAAAAAACAGAACGAAATTCCATCGCCTAACAATGGGCAACAAAAAACCGATCACACTTTAATAGATCTTGGAACACCTCCACCTTTCGAAACACTTTCCCATACTCTCTCCGCAATATTGCAGCATGCCCCATTCCTACCTCAAGAACAACGAAGCCATCTTCTTCCAAAAATAACGGAGCCTCATTAAGAATATAGCGAATATCACGCAATCCATTGTCCACGGCAATAAGTGCCCGTTCGGGTTCGTATTTTTTAATCTCATCCTGAGCTCCCTCGAATTCCTTCCGGGTTAGATAGGGAGGATTTGCAACAATGATATCAAACCGATTAAAACCGTATCCATGCAATGAAACGAACCAATCCGATTGCAAGAACTTCACATGGCTAACACAATTCAAAGCGGCATTTTCCTGGGCAACGGCCAAAGCATCCGACGATTGATCAACGGCAATAATAGAACTAAAAGGAAAATATTTAGCCAATGGAATCGCAATCGCTCCACTCCCCGTACCGAGATCAAGAATGCACAAATTCATTTCATTCTTCCGCCGTTTATTTACCAACGAAGGGACACCTTTCCCAATTAACCATTCCACCAGCATCTCGGTTTCGGAACGGGGAATTAAAACACGGGAATCAACCTTCAACCTTACACCAAAAAATTCCACTTCTCCGAGAATATACTGTAACGGCTCACGCGTCGCCCTCCGCCTAAGCCACTGAAAAAATTGATAGGCGACATTTTTAGCAACGGCAACCCGACGATTCAAATATAACGCCAACCGCGAACAACCCAAAAGATGAGACAACAACAATTCGGCATCATGTTTCGGATTTTCGATACCATACATACACAAAAAGCGCGCCGCATGGTCGAGCAAATCCGAAACAATAACCATGAATAGAAAATTATTTAATTAACCAAGCAAAAATACGCCACCTCCAAAGCGATAATCCCCAGAGATTGGGACAACATCTATGTCAAACCCCGATTACACCCCTGATCAGCGCCTTCCACTGACCTAATCTCACCGATGGATGTGACAACGGAAGGGGAAACCCCAATAAGAAATTTTTGCTGATTACAACGTACAACAACCAAATATTGCCGACTACCAATCGGGAGGCGATTAACGATCTGCAACGAATCCGCATTAAGATCCTGCGGATCCTTCGCAACCACAAACCAGTGCTTCCTGCGGAAGAGTAAAAAAAAGTGCCCCCCCAATGCTAACAGAACGAGAAAAATAACTGATTTAACGATCTCCTCAAGCATAGACTATTAGCGCCCCTTTTCTCTCACCTTCATGGCTTCTTTTCCGATGCGTTTGCGAATATAATATAACTTCGCACGCA
>JAIRZB010000066.1 GCA_031267435.1 Puniceicoccales bacterium
GCGCGCAGCCCTTAGGGGGTAGCGGATCGCAATAGTTGGTAGGTCAATAGAGTGGCAATGGCGATGGCGTGATTAATTTTTCCGGATTTTATTTTTTCCAAACATTCCGAAAAAGTGGCCGTATAGCAGGTAATTTCCTCATTAGGGTCGAGATGCTGATCGTCAATTTTTTGACAATTTTCAGCAATAACAATGTATAAGCGATTGGTTTGTATAGCCGGATTCGGATAAAAAGTAGTTAATAGGTAAGCATTTTCCGGAACGTATCCTGTTTCTTCGCGTAATTCGCGAAGTCCAGCCGCTATGGGATCTTCATTTTTTTCGATAAGTCCCCCGGGGGTTTCCAGGGAAATTATTTCAATACCGAAGCGAAATTGTTGGACGAGAATAAGTTTATTTTCCGTGGTAAACGCAACCACTTGAACCCAATCCGCAATATCCATTGCGTAAAAATCCCCGGAACGGCGATCGGTGGGATGTATATATTTTTTTTTAAGAAGTTGAAAAATTGGACAGCTAAAAACAGATTTTTGATTGGTTAAAATCCAACGACTAGGAATCTCGTCTTCCATGATATGGGATATTAGTTGAAGGATTTCATCCATTGCGCAATAAAATTTTATGCGGCAAGTGAAGTAATAGTTGATAATGAAATTGTTTTTTGTCAATCATATGAGTAAAATTAGGAATCTTTTGTTGATTTTCCGCAAAAACTTTTGCATAATATTAAAACTATCCTATAGCATCTTCGGTGGTCGTGGACGCGTCTCTTACAGTCAAACATTTGTCAATGGCATACGAAAATTATATTGTCATGAATAATCTGAATTTTGAGATTAATCCGAGGGAAATTTTTTTGATCATTGGGGGAAGTGGTTGCGGAAAAAGTACGCTTCTAAAATATCTCATTGGTATTAAGCGTGTTAGGGATGGAACGATTTTTTATGGTAATACGGATATTAATCGGCTGCTAGATTCGGGTAATATTGCGCAAAAATTTGGTGTTCTCTACCAGAGTGGAGCCCTGTGGGGTGATTTAACCATTGCGGAAAATGTTGCATTACCGTTAAATTATTATACCGATCTATCCCGGAAAGAAATTGCGAATCTTGTCTCATTTAAGCTATCACTCGTTGGTCTAGCGGGCTTCGAAGATTTTTATCCCTTCGAAATTTCAGGAGGCATGAAAAAACGCGCTGGACTAGCCCGTGCGATGATATTGGATCCAGAATTTTTATTTTTTGATGAACCTTCGGCGGGATTGGATCCAGTTTCTTCCAGGCGGCTAGACGATCTAATTTTAGAAATACGCGATTGTTTTGGAACAACGGTCGTTATCGTTACCCACGAGCTACCCAGTATTTTTTCCATTGGGGATCGGGCAATTTTTCTTGATGCCGAAACCAAAACGGTTCTCGACATCGGTACACCGAAGGCGTTATTGGAGCACTCACATCCCCGTGTGCGTTATTTTTTATCGAGAGGAGGTATCGATGGCTAAGAAAATGAATCCCCTTATGGTGGGTATTTTTGTAATTGGCGCTCTCATTATTTTTGTTTTTTCGATAGCCATATTATTCCATGGGAATTTTTTTAAAAAAACGAGTTCATTTGTTCTTTTTTTTAATGGTTCGATGAACGGTCTCGACATTGGTTCTGCGGTAAAATTCAAAGGTGTACGCGTGGGAATGGTTAAATCGATCGACATCGCCTACGATGCGGAAACGGAGGTCGTATTAACACCGCTTACCATTGAAATTAACGCGGGTGTATTTTCGCCGTCGGCGCAGTTACTTTCTCGAACGGAACAGGAAAAATTTTATAAGCAACAAATTATGAATGGTTTGGCGGCAAAACTGTCGATGGAGAGTTTTGTGACGGGGAAACTTTTTGTCGAACTCGACTACCAACCCCTTTATAAAATGCGATTCTATGGGAAAAATAAAACTAATTTATCCCAAATTCCAACCATTGTTTCTGAAATTGAAAAATTTATCTCCGGTGCCGATGGCATTCTCAAAAAATTAGGAGAATTTGATTTCAAAACAATTTCGCAACGTCTCTCCTCCATTTTGACAAATTTCGATGAGCAATTAAAGGAAACCAATTTCAGGGAACTGGTGCGTAATGTTTCCAATGCAGGGATAAGTGTACAGACATTTTTTAACTCCAATACCATCAATACATTGCTAATAAATGCTTCGACGGCGATGGTTAATTTGCAAGTATTTTTAGGAAAACTTTCCGGCACGGTCGAATACCTAGGATCCGATGTGACAGCGACTACGAACAACATTCGCCAAACGGCCAATAAATTTGGTGTAGCATGCGAACATGTTACGGAATTGATAGGTCCTTCATCGGATTTGCGAGAAAATTTCAAATTATTTCTATTGCACGGGACAAAGGCTTTACAGTCACTGCGCTATCTTTTGGATTTGTTAAATAAAATACCGAATGTCATTTTCTCGGGAATTGATTATGAAAAGAAAGATTGAAATCGAAAATCATTTATTGTTCATTATTCTTTTAGGATGTGCCGGGTGTACTCTATTTCAACCGATTTCCGATAGGACGCGTTTATTTGAAATTGGATTTCGGAATCATCCTGCGATAATCCTATCGAAGCAGTCGCTGCACATTCATTTGGCCCTAGATCGTTTTCCGGAGTATCTCAATTGTCCTCTCATCACAACAAAAATTGGGCCCCATGAGCTAAAAAGTAATCCACTATATCGCTGGGCGACACCATTGTCGGAAAGCACGCTTCATATGGTGAGGCATAGTATTCAGCAAAGTTTTCCCAATGCATGGGTCTACGAATTTCCCAAGGATACGGTTGGAGCAGCGAATTTTATCGTTCGATTGGATATTGACACATTGGAAGTGGATGAAACATCGCATCAAATCGTACTAAACGGACTATGGACATTTTTAGATGGAAAGCAGGAATTACTTTACCGTTCACCGTTCACATTTTGCGAATCCTTCAAAGATGGAGAAAATCAGTGCGATGAAATCGTCGCTAAAATTGAACAAATTGTCCTGCGTCTGGGCGATGCCATTACCCAGGAAATGGTAGCGTTTTTACCCAAGGATGGCGATAGGCCATAGATCATAAAAAACTTGCTTAAGCCACATAGGATTATATTCTAGCATTCGTTATGGTAAAAGTTACGATATCGGATGTTTTAGCGCGGGAGATTATTGATTCCCGTGGAAATCCAACCGTTGAAGTTGACGTTCTTTTGTCCGATGGGACCCTAGGGCGTGCGGCAGTTCCTTCCGGAGCGAGTACGGGAGAACGGGAAGCGATTGAACTCCGCGATGGGGATGCCGATCATGAATTTGAAGGCATAGACCCCAAACGTTTCTGTGGCCGAGGTGTTTTAGCCGCCGTCCATAACGTGACAGAGCGCATTGCTCCTGTGCTAGAAGGAATTGATCCTCTCGATCAGGTGGGAGTGGACACGCTCATGCTAGCCATCGATGACTCGGAAAATAAAAGTAAACTCGGTGCCAATGCAATTTTAGCCGTTTCCCTTGCTACGGCAAAAGCGGCGGCAAATTACCTAAAAGTCCCATTCTATCGTTACATCGGGGGGATCAATGCGCGGGTCCTACCCATTCCCATGATGAATGTGCTTAATGGAGGGGCCCACTCCGATGCTCCGATCGATATTCAAGAGTTCATGATTGTTCCCCACCATGCCGAAACTTTCCATGAAGCGGTACGCATGGGTGCCGAGATATTTCATGCCCTAAAATCGGTACTAAAGAGTCGTCATTTATCGACAGCCGTGGGCGATGAAGGCGGTTTCGCGCCGAATTTGAATTCCAATGAAGATGCATTAAAAGTGATTATGGAGGCGATTGAAAAGGCGGGATATGATCCCGGTGATGACATCGAGATTGCTCTGGATGTCGCCGCATCGGAATTCTTTGAAAAGGATGAAAATTTATATGTTTTTAAAAAGTCCGACCAATCGAAGCGTAAAGCATCCGAAATGATTAGTTGGTATGAGGAATTAATAAAAAAATATCCCATTCATTCAATTGAGGATGGTCTCGATGAGAATGACTGGGACGGCTGGGCGGAACTGACGGAGCGCCTCGACGATCAAATTCAACTCGTCGGCGACGACTTATTCGTAACCAATCCAAAATATCTAGCGCAGGGCATCGAGCGAGGTATTGCGAATGCGATATTGATCAAGGTGAATCAAATAGGCTCGCTGACGGAGACCCTCCAATGCATTGAATTGGCAAAAACTGCGGGATACGAAAACATTGTTTCCCATCGTTCGGGCGAAACGGAGGATAC
Source organism: Puniceicoccales bacterium (assembly GCA_031267435.1). Taxonomy (GTDB): domain Bacteria; phylum Verrucomicrobiota; class Verrucomicrobiia; order Opitutales; family LL51; genus LL51. The sequence goes on from JAIRZB010000066.1 coordinate 4,325, forward strand.
AAGCATTGCGGATATTGCCGTTGCGACAAATGTTGGACAAATTAAGACAGGTTCGATGAGCCGTACGGACCGCGTTTGCAAATACAACCAACTGATGCGCATCGAGGAGCAGTTGGGTGACAGTGCTATTTTTGCTGGCAATTTATAAAAAATTTTTCCTACTCCTAGGAATAATTTAAGTTTCGGAAAATGTGATGGGTTTCATATTTTCCTTTAACATTTTTATTAGTTATGCGTCAATTGCGAATTTTAATCGGCTATGAGTTGCGACATTATTTTTATTCGCCATTTTTCTATGCGATTTGTGCGTTATTCCTTTTTTTGATGGGGATCGTATTTTTTATTTCATTGAAAGTATATGCCGATTTCACTCAGGAAGAGCCGCTCATGATGCAACTTTTTAAATCGATGTGGCTGCCATCGTTTTTCATTGTTCCCGTTCTGACGACGAAGGCAATCGTATCTGAAAAAGTGACGCATCTATTCGATACCCTATTACTATTGCGAGTCAGACGTTTCTTCGTTGTTTTAGCAAAATTTATTGCGATCTATCTCACTTACATGGGCCTATGGATTGCCGTATCCTTTTTCTTTGAATTAGCACAATGGAGCGCGCCATCATTGGCGCATTTCAGTAATTTTGCGACGCCACAGGTGCGTTACGGCGGATTATTTTTCATGAATTTGATAGGAGGAGTGATAATCGCATTCGGATTATTGGTGAGTGCCGAGGCAAAAACGCCTGCAACATCAATGGTAGCAAGTGCCGTTGGTATTTTTCTCTTTCTTGTTTCGGGACAACTTTTTAAATATGCTTCGGGTATATCTTTACAGCAAGCGGAGATTTTTTCTTCCTTATACGATAATTGGAATGTATTCTTCCAACTCGAAGATTTCTGCCATGGCATTTTTGATACGAGGATAATTATTGCTTACATTAGCGTGACGGCGGCATTGCTCGCTACGACGGCAATTACGCTGCGCAAAACTGAATAATAGCGTTTCTTGAATTTCGTTGAAAATACATGGTGGAAATATTATTTTTTCATTTTTGGATTGAATGTTTAAAATTTCTCAGCATATCCTCTCTCCATCGGTCTAAAAAACGGTTTTCGTTGAAAATGATATAATTGCTCTTCGGGAAATGACTCTAAAATAAAATATTTTTGGGGAGTTTTGGAATGTCGTAGTATCCGTTATTTTTAGTACCTATTAATTTAATGATCATATTATGGATAAAGATCCCATTGAGGAATTGGCTTCTGAGGAATTAGTTTCCGAGCCTAAAAAGCGCGTGCTTCGCAAAACGGCGACGGAGACAACGGTACGCAAGCCTCGTACAAAAAAAACCACCGAAGTTATTCCGGAAACATTTTCAGTATCTTCGGAAAAAAGTTCGATTGCCTGTGAATATTCGAATCTAATAGGCAGCGTTGAAGATTGGTCTCCGATGCAGGTAGCAAGATCGAATGTATCCGAAGAAACTCCAGTCCTTCCTACCCGATCCGAAGTCGTGCCGTTACCGGAAGGAAAGACAGAGAATACGAATTGTCCTACGGTTCAAAATCAGGCCAATGATCACAGCGGAGGTGAGGTTAACAATCACCGAAATGAACGCAATGCACAGTACGATAGCCGTGCTTGCCATAATCCCAATCGGGTATATCAAAATAAGGAGAATTTAGCCAATGCTAGGGGCAACAATGGGGCCTATCATGTGCAACGGAATGAAAATAACCGCAATCGCACTCAAAATATGTCTCAAAATAATACGACCAATCGCCGCCGTCCGATGGCAACCGTGCGTATTGGTGCGTTTTCCATTGGTTATTTGCGGGGCTTGGAATATTTGAACAATCGGGCAAAACTGGATGCATTTTGTGCGGAAATCGTAAATGGTGATCAGCCGCCCCTCTACCTCAATGAAGTCTTGGAAAAATCCCATGATGATTTGGTAGATTTGGCGAGTTCCATCAATCTCGATGAGGCGAGTTCGCGCGGAGAAATCATCGACAATTATATGGCATCCGCACGGTCCGAAAGGCGGCCAATCATCGTCAAAGGTATTTTAGAATCCATGGAAGGTGGTGACGGTATCATCATCTATGGATGTGAGCATTACAAAATTCGAGCCAAGAGTACCTTTGTTCCACGCTGTTTAATTCAATCATTTGGTCTACGCCGTGGACAAACGTTAACCGCTATCGTCCATCCGCCGCTTGAGCAATCGACCTGTCCCTTTGCCGTTAGGATTAGCGATGTTTTAGGAAAACCGCCGGAGGAGGTCTCCAAATTCCCGCGCTTTAAAGACCTGGTTCCCTACTATCCGACGAAACGCATCTTTCTCGAGCAGCAGGGATCGGTAAACGGTGACAATCTTTCCATGCGGGTCATCGATTTATTATCGCCCATCGGTTTCGGCCAGCGCGGTCTGGTTGTCGCACCGCCACGCACCGGAAAAACAATACTTTTACAGGGCATTGCGAATGCGATTATTCACAATCAGCCGAAAACAAAATTAATTGTCCTATTGATCGACGAACGGCCCGAAGAGGTTACTGACTTTGCGCGGCAGGTTGGAAAAGCCGAAATTGTGAGTTCGACCTTCGACGAATCCGCTGAAAGCCACGTTCATGCGGCAGAGATTGTTATCGAGAACGCACGCCGCTGGGTGGAGGCCGGTGAGCATGTGGTGATTCTACTCGATTCGATTACGCGCCTTGCAAGAGCCTATAATACGGAGCAGCCCAGCTCCGGAAAAATACTATCGGGGGGTGTCGAAGCTAATGCTTTGCAACTGCCGAAACGTTTTTTTGGTTCCGCACGTAACATTGAAGGTGGTGGAAGCTTGACGATTATCGCGACGGCGCTCGTAGAAACGGGAAGCCGCATGGACGATGTAATTTTCGAAGAATTTAAGGGCACGGGTAACATGGAATTGCACCTTGACCGTTCGATTGCTGACAAACGGATTTTCCCAGCAATTAATTTGGAACGTAGTGGTACGCGCAAGGAGGAGTTGCTATATCATCCCGATGAGTTAGCAAAAATCTACAACCTTCGCCGCGTATTCCAGGGCACGCCATCCATTGAAGCGATGGAAATGCTAATTGCCCGTGTCAAAAAATGTCCCACGAATGTGGAATTTCTAATGAATATCAATCGGTAAACCGCAATTAATCGACCACCGAAAACCAGGGCTGTAGCATC
>JAIRZB010000108.1 GCA_031267435.1 Puniceicoccales bacterium
TGCGGGGTATGGGGCAGAGCCCCATGGGCAAGCCTCCTTGCGGGAGTCCAGAGGGCGGAGCCCTCTGGCTAGCCTCCTTGCGGGGTATGGGGCGGAGCCCCATGGTTATGGATACAAGAAAAAAGAAAATGCTTGATCGTTTTGTCATTTTTTTCAAGAATAGGGATCCGGAAGGTTCAAATATGCATAATCGTGCTCCTGCAGTAACATTTAAACGGCAATCACTTGAGAAGTGGATGGACATTTGCGCCAATAATGATTGGCAGCAGTCCTATTCACGGGATGAAATTCGAGATGGTCTAGATTTCCTTGATCGGTGTACCATTAAGGAAATTGAAATACGTCCCGACGATGTCATCGTGCGTTATATGGGCGACAACAAATCTCAATTTTTCGCCGTCGTCGACCTCGAAGGGAAACAGCTCTCGGCGCGTTCCTCAATTTTCCATGATGCAAAACCCGCTATCGCTGCCCTTCTCGCTCTCGATGAGGTGATTCTTGAAAAACAAGAAGCGTTATTTGCTCCAGAAATTAATCTTGAAAATACCAATGAGCAGCAAGAAGAGAGCCGTACCAATGATCCGGAAATTCAAATTGAAAAACCATTGCGTTTATCGTTTTATATGTCCGGACAAAATTTGTGTTTTAAAGCCTATTGGAATGCCACCTGTAAACTCGTTTTTCCAGACCGTCTATCGAAGTGTGGCAATACGCTCTCCAACAAAGACCGCGATTCCGTCGTCAAACTAATCCACCTAGCCCGTAAAGCGGGATTTTTGCTCATCAAACAAAACAAGGAGTATCGCATCATGAACGTCGCATTTGCGATTGATTTCTGCCGCAATACACTGTCGCGTTGGAGTTCAAATTTTCTTATTCAGCTCGATGAAAATGTCCAAAAATTGCGCCAAGGGATAAAGGAAGTTCACGCGATTTTTGCAGCCCAAGAACAAACAGAACAGCAACATGCCATCAGTCTCTCCCTGAAACTCTCCAACGAAGGAATTGTCCTATCGCAAAATGCCACTAAAAAAATTCTACATAGCGAAGGCAGTCCTATGTTTATTGAGGGATTTGGGGCGGTACGCATGACCAATCGTGAGATCGAAATTACCCGTACTCAGCAGTCCATTCTCAGTAAATTTCATGGCGAAATCCCTCGCTACATGATGTATTCCATATTTAGTCACTCGGGTACTTTCTACGAAGAAAGTCCTCAAATTACTGAGTGGAGACAATCTTTCGCTTCTCCACCCAAAAAAGCTTTTATTCTGCCTAAAATTTTGCGTTCCTACCAACGCGATGGTGTTCTATGGATCAATCATATTCTAAAGCACGGTTTTCATGGACTCATTGCCGATGACATGGGTCTAGGGAAAACGCTCCAAGTGCTTACCTTTATTTCCAAAATGAATCCCCGGGAACAAACAATTGTCATTTGCCCGGCCAGTGTTGTTTACGTTTGGAAAAATGAGGCGGAAAAATTCTTTCCCAAATTAAATGTCCAAATTTTTTCAGCTAATGCGAATCTGGATGATGCTAGCATCCATATTTGGGTGGTGAGCTATACCCAGATACGGCGCCATAAAACAACGATTACGAAAAAAAATTTTCAACTTGCGGTTCTCGATGAGGCGCAGTTTATAAAAAATCCGACGACGAAAGTTTTTCATGCATGTACGGCCATCCGTTCGAAATGGCGGTTGGCGCTGAGTGGTACGCCCATCGAAAACAATCTAATGGATCTATGGAGTATTTTTCGATTTCTAATGCCAGGCTTGTTGGGCGAAAAGAAACAATTCATTGAATTATGTAAAACGGAAGAAATTACTGAAAAAATAAAAAAACAAATTGCGCCGTTTATGCTACGCCGTACGAAGGAAATCGTAGCGCGTGAATTGCCACAAAAAATGGAAATTAATGTTCCCTGTGAAATGACCCAATTACAACAGATGCTCTACAAAAATTTTATCGATATTACGCTCAAGCGCTATGGTAATTAGCGATACCAATTTGACCTAAAAAATCACCGTTTTGGTATTTTATCGGCCCTGACACGCCTACGCCAAGTTGCATGCGATCCCGGTATTGTTCCCTCCGTTGATGCGACCATTGAAGATAGTGGCAAACTCATGCTACTACGCGACATGTTGCAACGTGAATTTGCCGGTAGTCAGAAAAAAGTCGTTATTTTCAGCCAATTTGTCACACTCCTTCAACGCGTTAAACAAATGGTTTTAGACGGTTTTCCTGCCGTTGATTGTTTCGAAATCATTGGTGCGACAAGAAATCGTAATGTGGTGGTGGATGATTTTCAAAATATTGCCAACCATGCCGTTATGTTAGTCTCTCTCAAAGCGGGGGGAACGGGTATTACCCTGACCGCAGCCGAGTCAGTATTTTTAATGGATCCTTGGTGGAACCCGGCAACGGAAAAACAGGCCATGGACCGTGTGCATCGCATTGGCCAGGAAAAAAATGTAACAGTTTATCGTTTTATTACCCAGAATTCAATAGAATCCGGCATTCAGCGTTTGCAGGAAAGAAAAAGTTCCCTATTCAGCGATGTCATTGATTCCATACAGTCTCCGAAACGTAACACGGAATTTTTCCTCGAACATATCCAAGAACTTCTTCAGCCCGAAGAGGTTTAAAACCTATCCATCAAATAAACTTTGAATTTATTCCCCCTGTCGTAATAGGCGACAAGCGGATCCTTCTAGTCCGCCCTAAGAAATTGCATTCTATTTTCTATTTATTGCGCATTGGGTATATATTGCGCATTGGGTATAGTAGCTACGGCGGTAGATTCCGGTAGCATTCTTTCGCCTACTGGAAGGTTCGCCTGTGCTGAAGGTAGTTCCTGCGGTACGCCTTGCGCATCATCGTTTCTCCATCTACCCCAGGATCCTACTGTCTTAGCCACGGTAGCAATGGGCAATACGGTACTTGCAACGCGACCAGCCGTCTTTGCTTGCTCCCAAGCCTGACCGCTGAGATATTTTACACCTTCCCAGGCGTTTGCGCCGTAGTGTTTCGCGCCTTCAAAGGCGTTTGCGCCGTAGTGTTTCGCGCCTTCAAAGGCGTTTGCGCCGTAGTATTTCGCTCCATCGGAAATCCTTTCGCTGAGATGCTTTACACCTTCCCAGGCGCTTGTGCCGTAGTATTTCGCTCCATCGGAAGTCCTTCCGCTGAGATGCTTTACACCTTCCCAGGCGTTTGCGCCGTAGTATTTCGCTCCATCAGAAATCCTTCCGCTGAGATGTTTTACACCTTCCCAGGCGGTTTCGCCGTAGTGTTTCGCGCCTTCAAAGAGCGTTGACGCTCTACCTTTTGCTATTTCATAGTATTGTTGAGCAATGGGTATCCATTGATCCGTGGTTTGGTAGGCGTAGTAACCTCCATATACGGCTGCAACAACAGCAGCTATGGCGACACTCCATTCCACCACTTTGAATGCCTTTTCCTTCCAATCGTATATTACGCAACTGTCCGGATTAACACCCAAACGAGAAACGAGTTTACGATAAATTGGACTAGGAAGTTTTATCTTGTGTACGGCATTACTTGCGTTGGTCATTGTAGTATTTGCACACGCCAAAAATTGGCCCGTATTCCAGTCCAAAGTGACTGAAACGTTATCCTGTCGCCGATCCTGGAAGACTACTAGGCGTTGTGCAGGATCCGTATTACCAAGACGTAAACTATTTTTTCTAATCCTTAAACGTTGTAAGAATTGTTCATGTATAGCCGCGCCATAAAACTCCATTTGAGCGGGTATTGCGCTATCATCAGCCAAAAGTGGTAGCAATTTACGAGACAGAATATGGCAATGATCATCGTCAATTAAACTTACATTCAATCTTCTAACAAAACATATGGTTCCATCTGCATTTAGCAACAGAATGTTAGTCACGTTTTCATCTGAAAATAGATACACTTCTCCTGCTTGCGCTTCTCCTGCTTGCGAAAAATTCTCCAAAGATTCTGGATAGTTGCTGGCATGAGGCCACCCGGATGATGCCAATGCCATTTGACTTAGAAAGGAAGTACTCAAAGTACTCGCGATTATCGTCGATATTATTCTTACATTGTTACTATTTTTCATATGTTTATCCTGATTAATTTACAACACAACAAACTATTAAATGTTTTTATAATGTAAAGTGAATTATTAAAAATAATCATTTTTATTATACTTTTTTAGCTCTGAGCCAGAGGGCTCCGCCCTCTGGACTCCCGCAAGGAGTCACGGACTCCTTGACCTCGGTATGCGGCCAAACAATGCTAAAATTTCGCATGGTTTGGCCGCAGGGTCAACTTAGTTGCCCGCCCGCGGCGAAGCCGCGG
>JAIRZB010000110.1 GCA_031267435.1 Puniceicoccales bacterium
ATCTCAGAAAATGGAAATATGGATAGGCTATGGATGGTATGAAGTTATTAAAAAATATTGTATTGGAAAGTATTATTCTCGGGAATTGCTTCCTTGGAAAGGCGATGTGATCTAAGGATTGCTCTCAAGTTCCAGAGAATGACCGACCTTGGGATTATGGTCGAACTCTAGACGATGAGTTAATTTCGGCGGTAAGCCTAACAATGGATGATAGGAAGCTTGTCCAAGTCTTGATTGATAATGGCGCCGACGTCAATAAAATTAATAAATATGGTGATACGCCATTGCGCGAGGCAATACTATGGGGCTCTATTTCTTCTGAGAGAATACTGCTGAGTAATGGAGCCGACCCCAATCAGGAAAACTATACGATACCTCTGTTCGTCTGGGCATTCATGCGAGGTTCCATGAAGAGGCTGGAACTATTACTTGATTACAATGCCGATCCTAATGTCAAAGATGAAAATGGCTTAACGCCATTGATGTGGCTTGTTAGTTGTAATATCAATGAGAAAAATAGGATAAAAAATCCAAAACCCCGAAAAACTCCTTTATTACTAAAATGGTTTAAACATCGCCGCCAATCTCCCGAAGAACGTTCTTTTTCGCAAAGACTTCATGGTGTATTTTCATACAGTATCTATTACCTCAGAAACTGCATCAAAGCAATAAAACTACTCGTAGATCACGGCGCTAACATCAATGCGCAGGATAACGATGGCAACACGGTGTTGCACTTAATGCATCCCAATCTGAAATTATTGGAAGTGCTCATTGAACTTGGCGCCGATGTCAATCTTCCCAATCATGTCGGGAAAACCCCTTTAGATCTGCTTTTTCAACGAAAGGAAGAACTTTGCCGTGGCAATGAAGCACTAAATGCATGCGACAAAATCATCGCCTTTCTCCGTGAGCATGGCGCCGTAGAAGGCCAACCCAAATAGAAAATCGCAGCCGAAGATGAAATCAAGGGCGATGGAAATTAAATCGCAGTAAGCAATAAAAAATATTTGACATCTACTAAAAAATCAAAAGCATAGTTGAGTATATGGATGGTAAAATATTGAAAAGTATTGTAATGGCGGGATTTCTCCTGGGGAATGGCCCCTTGGAAGTCTTCGCTATGGAAGATGAAACGTTAGAGAAGGGTTTTTTTGGGGCAATATGCCGTGGTGACAAATCATGCATTAGGCGTTTCCTAAAGAAAGGAGCAAATGTTGACGATGATTCGTTACAAAGTGTAGCATTTTGTGATTCCATAGGAATCCTACGATTATTGCTGGATCATCGTGGTCCTAATCTAAAAAACGATTCCAAAAATCCCAAAATGTATTTATGGTCACCGTTGCATCTAGCGGTATTGCGCGGTTCGACGAAAAGGGTAGAACTTTTACTGGATGCGGGTGCGGATATCAACGCCAAAGATAAGGACGGTAGAACACCATTGATGTGGTTAATCGATACTATTCTTTATCTTGGTTATACTAAAAATGAAGCAAATTCCAGGCCTCCACTACGCAAGGTAGCGCTCCATCTACCTCCCAAAGAACGTTCAAGTTATAAAAAAATGTTAATAAGACTGTACAATAACTGTCCAACCAATTTAAAGGGTCATCTCGCCATATTGGACCTATTCCTAGAGCGCGGTGCGGATGTCAATGTGCAGGATAATGACGGAAACACGGCGCTGCATTGGGTCCTGATTCGCGACAAATTTTATTATTTTAGCAAATATCGGCAACAAAAACCTATCTTGCATCGGCAACTTGTCCGAAAACTTATCGAGGCCGGTGCTGATGCACAGATTACCAATAACGATGGCCAAACTCTAAACGATTTGTACAGCAATGATTGACACCCCTAAAGAAATTTCTTGCCGTCTTTTTTTTATTTTATAGCTTCTTTACCGTGAATATTCTGCTCACAGGCGCTGCGGGATACATCGGCAATCATTGCGCCTTGAAATTCCTCCCCTTGGGACACTCCCTCTTCGGTCTCGATTTTTTAAAACCACGGGATACTTCTCTTTTCCGAAAATTTTACGTTGGCGATCATGGCAATGGGGATCTTATCCAAAAAATTCTTAGGAGCGAACGCATCGAGTGTATCCTCCACGCCTCCGGATCTTCCAATGTCATGGCGACTATCAAAGATCCCATAAAATATTACGGCAATGACCTCATGGGAACCCTATTCCTCCTCCGGGCAGCTTTGAGAAATAATGTAAAAAAAATCGCATTCCTCTCCTCCGCACAGGTCTATGGCAATGTCCCTTCATCCTCCGCCGATGAAAATACGCCTCCCAATCCCATTAATCCACTCGGAAAAATTAAACTCGCCATCGAACAATTCATCGAATCACTGACCTTCTCCCACGATTTACATGCCATCGTTTTACGGATCGCTAATGTCATCGGTATGGATCCCCAGGCAACCACATTTCCGCGGAACGATGACCTCCTGTCTAACCTATTATTCAACGATTCCGTGGATATTTTTGGCACTAGCGGGAAGGCGGATCATACTCCGGAACGCGATTTTATTCATATCAATGACGTCGCCGGCGCAATGATCGCAGCGCTCCCCAAACTCAGTCATCCGCAAAAATATTTCATTTACAATATATCCTCCGGAGATACCCACTCCGTCAAAAATATTATCGAAATCACGGGAAATATCTTGCATAAAAACGTAGCGGTCAATCCCCAAAACCATCGAGCCGGAGAAATTGAGCGCTCGGCTCTCGCCCCAAATTTGGCACGGCGGGAACTCGATTGGCACTTGCAATATCCACAATTGGAATACATGATCGACTCCACGGTAAATTGGCTGCGAAACCATGGAGAATTGTAATTTTATCATTATTTTGGGAAGTTTTCAAAAAAATACCTTCACAATTATCCGCTCCATTTTCGATGCTCTCGAATTAGGCAACGAAATCCATACGCCCAACCTGGGCAACCAACCGCGTAAATCCGTTGGTCCAGGCGAAAATTTGGCGATTAAATTCTTCGATTGGGATAATTTTACCGAAACTTTCAAAAATAAATCCGAAACGGAAATGCAACAAACGGTCGTTATGCTCCCCAGGGAATTTAATCTCGCGGAACAATTCCAGCGGCTTTTTCATATCCATGAACGCTCTCCGCTCAATGTGATGAAAATTATCGCCATTATCGATGGCCATTATTTCGATGGCCACCATGAAAATTTACTCGATGCCATGGCCCATTTTGCCGATATTTTACTCGTTGATAACCATCCCGAAATCGATCGCGATCGACTGAAAAAATTTTTAGAACGTTGTAAGCAAAAGGAATACTATCCGCTACCGATCAAAATTCTTTCGCAATATTCCGTAAAAAATATACCGGAATTGTTCGACGACCAGCCCCGGCGTATGACGCTTATTTTTGACGACCTCGATCCCATCGATTTTATCGACGAAACCATGGTTAATGCCATACCATTTACCATTTCGACCCTAGCGCAACGGGATAAGTATTTGAAAAAAGACGACCGCGGGTACTATTGTTTGCCCATCGAATGCTAAATTACAGTAGGGAAGCGATGACGTAGGGATTGGAAAATAAGCCCATTTCCCGTAGTCCATTCATGATAAATTGTACACCCATGGCCACTAAAAACAATCCCGACAGGCGAAAGCTTAATTTCCAGACTGCCGGCGTTAACCACTTTGTCCATTTTGACGTCAATACCAAGATAAAATGCATTAGAAAAATGACCGATGAAATCGCCACTAAACACAGGATTAAACCCCCTACTCCTTGACTTTCCGATCGATTGGCAAGAATAGCGGTCAATGCCCCCGGTCCGGCAATGATGGGGATCGCTAATGGCGTAATGGCCATGTCCTGGCGTGGTTTTTTCGGTAAACGGCCAGTTTCCTCGGCTTTATCCTTGGATACGGCCCCCCCGGGATCCTCCGTACGCAGCATACCAAAGCCAACAACGACGAGCATTAGGCCCGCCGCAATGTTAAATGCTTCCATGGCAATGCCAACGACCGCGAGTACCTTTGGGCCCCCCAAAGCAGTCAATGCCATGATGCCCCATGCGACCCAGCACGCCGTCTTTGCCGTCGCCAAACGCTCCCTTGGCGTACAATTCGATGTCATGCTCAAATAAAGTGCCACCACGGCAAATGGA
>JAIRZB010000008.1 GCA_031267435.1 Puniceicoccales bacterium
GCTGGACAAATATGGCGATCTTCTAGGCATCAATGCTTAACATTTTACGCCATCCAAAACACCATCCAAAACGCCCTAGTGTTTTACATCTTGTCCTGTGGGCTAAATTTCGTCCTCCGACATAACGTCCCATAGATTGAACTCTTCATTATCTGAGGCTGAATCCAAAAAATGAGCTGAAGGTGGAGGAGGAGCTGGCGGACGAACAGGCGGAGGATTGGCAGGGCCAACTGCGCCAGTTGCCGCGGCTCCATCTCCATCCGCTGCCACTCCTGCTTGATCAACCATAGGTACAGGAAGAGCTGGCCGAGGCCCCATATACACTGCCACTCTTTGCTGACAGCGACGAACAGGCTGAAGGCCAACTGCGCCATCTACCGCGGCTCCATCTCCATCCGCTGGAGCTGGAGAAGGAGCTGATAGACGAGCTGCTGCTCTTTGTTGACGAGTAGTTAAACTTAAGAATCGATCTCGGCATTGCTGGGGTGTCCTGTCTGAGAGCTGTCCGGCGATTGCTGTCCATCCATTTCTTCTTCGACGGGCGTTCATCAGGATTTGGTCCTCATCTTTACTCCATGACCGCTTCCTGCGGGGATTTGGCTTCGATATTATCATCCAGCGCTCTCGGCATTGATGGCCTGTCTTGCCTGGAACCCGTTTGGCGATTCCCTCCCAGTTACGAGCTCCGTGTATTGCAACGCCTTCTACCAATATCTGATCCTCTTCCAGAGTCCAGATGTGACGAGTTCCTGCAGCTCCTAGGCTGGCGTTTGATAAAAGAAAACTAAAAGCGATGCCAAGCAAAGCTTTTCCATTTTTGGATGATATGTTCTCCAACATAATGGAGAGCGTTATCTCAGGAACTTGAAGCGCTGTCAAGCATAAAATTTATTTCAATTTTGTTTCAAATTTATTCCGCAGGTTAACTTTCGTTCCTACGGAACAATGACCAAACTTGATTGGAAAATTTTTAATCCACAAAAATATATTCATCGACTGCCATTTCCTTTTGCTTATCAACTAACAAAACGTCCTTCATGGATGATTTCCAGAGAAGGAATTTAGTTGCACTTGCAATGCAAAAGCCCCAAATATTAAAAATAAAGCGAGAAAATAATCCCGCTTCATTGTCTGTGAATTTAATTTTTTACTCCGCCATTAAATTTCTAACTCGGAGCTCCCGAAGGAACGCTTCATAATTCTCTTCCGTTTTATTGGCGGCATTGTTTAAACTTTCCCAAATTCCCCGCACAAATGCTCCATCCAATGATTTTTTCCCAATTTCTTCAACATCATCATCATCCATTGCCCTACCTTTGATGAAATTTTTCATGAGCATTTCTATCATTTTTCGTTTTTCCCCTTCTTCGCGACCTTCCTTTCGACCTTCCACCTGCCCTTTCAATTGCCCTTCCTTCAAGCCTTCCTCTCGACCTTCCCTCTTTCCTTCTTCATGACCTTCCTCGCGACCTCTTTCTTCGAATGCCTGTGCCGTCGCTGCGGCACCCAAAATCTTCTCATATTCATTTTGCAGCGCTTCGTCAGTAATTCCTTTATGGCTCAACATCATTAAAGCTTCCTTCACTTCTGCACAATTAACATTTTTCGGCACAACATATCGATGACCATTTTTCGTTTCCTTTTCAGCCCACCATTGCACCCCCAGCAACTTTAGCCATTCCTTTCCTTTTTCTTTCAGTGGTTTACCGGAAACAATTTCAATATCTCCATTTTTTTCCATTTCATCAACCACTGCCTTCAGTCCTATCATTTTCGATAGACCAGCCTCACTTATACCTTTGCTGTCTATTAGCGTAATAACTTTCGTCTTTGGATCAATCTTAATCGCCGCCACAACCGCATCGGCAACTACTTCTCCTTCCGTTTTATAATTTAAAAAAGCTATTAATTTCACATTATTATTATTTGCTCCCTCAAAATGTTGTTTCAAAATTCCCCTATACCTCAAAAAAGCACTTATTCTCCCTGGCACATCTACCCGCTGCATTTCTATATCAAAATAAATAAAAAATGTACTCTTTTCCTGGCGACTACCACTTTCAATGGTACATTTGCAAACAATGTCACACCTCAATGCTCTTAACTTTTCTCGCATATCTTCACTTTGAACTTCATTCCCTATTCTATCTTCATTCGCTAATAATTCCGTTGACTTCAATTCAACGGCAATAATATGTTCAGCATTGGGATTTTTTTCGAAATTTGGATAAATGATGCTATTTAGCAAAGACATCAAACGCCTTTCCGGGTACCCGTTAGAAATAAGATTTTGCGGAAAACTGTATGTATTTTCCATCGGTGTAAACAACGATTTAAACGTTAAATCGTAGGTTGGATTGGCTATGCAAATAAAATCACCTTTCTCAATTTTTTCATTACCGACATCAAACTTTTTCTGAGTTTCGTTTCCTTCGACATTTTGATAGGGCCCTTTGGCTCTCAGAAAAAGCGACTCCTTCCCCAGCAATGAACCCAATAGAAAAAACTGAATTAAACAAAATAAAACTTCCTTTATCATAACTTTTCTAACAGGATCACAAAAAAATTTCCTGTCAAGAAAAATATTGCTATTCCGTGTTTTTAATTTATTTTTAGCAAATACCGTCCGTGAATGCTATCAAGTAAAAGCATCTAAATGCGCCCGTAGTGAACTGATGAAACCCGCTTCGAATTTTTCGTAGGAGTCGTTTATGGTAAAGGCTACGGCACAGAAGTGCCCTCCTCCAAGGAACTTGGCCGCAAAAAGATCCAGCCGCAGCGTCGGATCGTCCGAACGGAGACTAATTCGCGTCTTACCTTCGCGATCGTAGGCAATCGCCGCAACGCGTACCCCTTTTATCGTGCGTGGAAAATTCACCAATCCTTCCGTATCATCCGCCGTTGTACCGGTTTCGATAAAGTCCTTTTCCGTCAACCGTCCCACACAAATCGTCCCATCGACATAAAATCCTAGAGAGGTTAAAAATCGTTGTATGAGTGCAAATTTTTCCCGGGGCTCATTCTGATAAATTTCGATAAAAATGCGATGGGGATTCGCACCTTGCGAGGCAAGTTTGGCAGCTAAAAATAGCGTCCGCACCGTCGTTGACGAGTAGCTAAATTTCCCCGTATCGGTCACGATCCCGACGTACAACGCCGTCGCTATTGCCCCACTAACTTCCCACTGTCTTTGCTCAAGAAAATCCGTAATAACCTCACAGGTTGCTGCCGATTCGGGATAGAAGAAATTATGCTGCGCAAATTTTTCTCCGGAAACGTGGTGGTCGATTGACATGAGCGGTTGAGGCAATTTTTTCGCAAAATCGCCCGCTCGTAGCATCACCCCGCAATCCACAAAAATATATTCATCGACCGTCATTTCCTCCGGCTGCACGAATTCATAGTTTCGGACAATCCATTTCAAATTTGTCGCCACCTTGTTTTCGGCTAATCCCATTAGCGGAATTGCGCCGAAGCGTATTAAAATATCGCGCATGGCAATCTGCGCACCGATGCAGTCACCATCCGGATGTAAATGTCCCAAAATGCCGACCCTTTTTCCTTTGAGTTGTTCACAGATGGAAAAAAATGATTCTGCACCACTAAAATGTTCGATAATACTCATAACCGTTCCGCAATAAGCCTTTCTAACTGGCGAATATCGCGGCAAAAAAGGCGAATTCCTTCGGATAGCTTTTCCATTGCCATCTGATTTTCATTCAACGCTAACCGAAAATCGGACTCCTTTAATACCATTTTTCGCTCCCATTTTTCATTCATCGAATCCATTTTATTGGATACGATACCTTCCGTTTGCGCTAATTGTTCAAGCAATTCGGGACTGATTGTCAACAAATCACACCCCGTAAGCGCCATAATTTCTTCGATATTTCTAAAACTTGATGCCATAATCTCAGTTTCGTAACCCAATTTTTTATAATAATTAAAAATACGTCGCACCGACTCCACACCCGGATCGAAGTGATCCACTAAAGCTTCCGGATTATTCAATTGGTACCAATCCAAAACACGGCCGACGAACGGAGAAACCAGCGTTACTCCGGCTTCTGCACATGCTACAGCCTGTTCTAAAGAAAACACCAATGTCATATTGCAATGAATACCTTCTTTTTCAAGAATTTTTGCAGCCTGAATACCTTCCCAGGTTGCCGCAATCTTTATGAGTACGGATTGGCGTGAAATCCCTCTAGCGCGATACAGATCGATTAATTCCCGGGCCTTGTTAGCCGTTGCCGCTGCATTAAATGATAGATGCGCATCAACCTCAGTTGAAACGCGTCCGGAAATAATTTTTAAAATTTCTACACCCATTTCGACTACCAAACGATCCAAAATCTGTTCCGCACCCCATCCGCTATAAAGCATCAAAATATTCTTCAAAAAATACGGATTTTCCGCCACTGTTTTAAGAACAATCGACGGATTCGTCGTAGCATCCCGCGGCAGAAATTTTTCAATAACGTCCAGGTTACCGGTATCCGCAACTACCGTAGAATACATTTTAAGCTGATCAAGCAAACGCATTTAATTGAAATCATTTAATTTAAAAAAAAATGCAATAAGTTTTAGTCAATTTTTGTTTCGTCCAAGTTAATAAAACAACTCCCAATCAACAATCTACGCACTGTGACTTCTCCCTACGAAAGCCAGGTTCTAGTAGCTGGCTCCGCCAATCCTCCTTCGAATTCAATCGCAAATGAGGGAGAGCTCGATCCATAGGGCATAGAATGGGTATGAATGAGAGAATCCAATCATTTTAAGTTTGGTCATTGTTCCGTAGGAACGAAAGTTAACCTGCGGAATAAATTTGAAATAAATTTGAAATAAATTTTATGCTTGACAGCGCTTCAAGTTCCTGCGATAACGTTTTCCATTATGTTAGAGAACATATTGACCAAAAATGGAAGAGCTTTGCTTGGCATCGCTTTTAGTTTTCTTTTATCAAACGCCAGCCTAGAAGCTGTAAGAACTTATCGCAGCTGGAATCTGGAAGAGGATCATCTATTGAGAAGAGCCGTTGAAACACTCGGAGCTGTTAACTGGACAGCAATCGCCGCATTGTTTCCAGGCAGGACAGCCACGCAATGCCGACAGCACTGGAACGATTACTTAAATCCAGCTATTAACAGAGGGCCATGGACTAAAGCAGAAGACCGAGATCTGGTGGCCGCTCATCGAAGAGGAGATGGATGGGCAGCAATCGCCGGACAGCTCTCAAACAGGACAGGCCAGCAATGCCGATGTCGATTCGAAAGTTTAATTGCTCTTCAACAAAGAGCAGCAGCTCGTCTACCAGCTTCTTCTCCAGCTCCAGCGGTTGTTCAAGCAGAAGTGGCAGCGGGTGGAAATCCAGCCGCGGCAGCTGGCGCAGCTGACCCTGCCGATCCTCGGCCTTCGCGTCGCCGTCAGCTAAGGGTGGCAGTGTATAGAGGTCCAGCCGCGGTAGCTGGCGCAGTTGGCCCAGCCAATCCTCCTTCGGATTCAGCTTCAGATGATGAAGGGTCCGATTCGTCGACTCCTCCTTCGAAAAGAGTGCCAGTGGGTAGAAATCCAG
>JAIRZB010000037.1 GCA_031267435.1 Puniceicoccales bacterium
GAAGATTTAAGAAATCCATTTATGTCGGAGGAGGAAATTTAGCCCACAGGACAAGATGTAAAACACTAGGGCGTATCGGATGGCGTTTTGGATGGCGTAAAATGTTAAGCATTGATGCCTAGAAGATCGCCATATTTGTCCAGTGCTATGAAATTCGCGATTCAAAATCTTTTAAATTACCATTAAAAATTTTCCAATCAAGTTTGGTCATTGTTCCGGAGGAACGAAAGTTAACCTGCGGAATAAATTTGGAATAAATTTGAAATAAATTTTATGCTTGACAGCGCTTCAAGTTCCTGCGATAACGCTTTCCATTATGTTAAAGAACATATCATTCAAAAATGGAAAAGCTTTGCTTTGCATCGCTTTTAGTTTTCTTTTATCAAACGCCAGCCTAGGAGCTGTAAAAGCTCGGGTCTACTGGACTCCGGGAGAGGATCAGATATTGGAAGTAGTCGTTGCAGCCCGTTATAGCCGCTGCAACTGCTGCAACCCTTAAAGCCATTGAAGCCATTGAAAAACTAGGAACTGATGACTGGAAGGGAGTCACCAGACGGTTCAAACAACAGTGTGAAGCTGCTGACCAGTTTCAATGGGAATGTGCAGTCGACCCACTGCTTTCGGGCAAGACACCCGGGCAATGCCAAAATCACTGGATCGACAAATTGGATCCAAGTTTTTTGTCCTTAGAACATTTTTCTCGCTACTCTCCAATCTGAAAACGAACAAAGCGACCAACGCGAATATTTTCACCGATCATTGCAATTGCCGCCGTAATATAATCATTCATCGTCCTTTCCTGATCCTTAACAAAAGACTGTTCCAACAGACAATTTTGCTGGTACCACTTGTCCAACTTTCCTTCAACAATTTTATCGATCGCGTGCTGTGGCTTGCCTAGTGCCTGCGCACCGGCAATTTCTTTTTCATTGCTAACCACATCCATTGGAACACTTTCCCGGGAAATATATAGTGGACTGGCTGCCGCAATGTGCATGCAAATATCGCGCGCTAGTTTCTTGAACTCCGAATTTTTAGCAACAAAATCGGTTTCACAATTTAATTCCAGTAGCACACCGATGCGGCCGCCACCGTGAATATAGTACTCAATAATTCCCTCATTGGCCTCACGACCTATTTTTTTTACCGCCGTTGCCGCACCCTTCTTCTTCAGAATGGTTACCGCTTTTTCAATATTTCCATTGGCTTCAATGAGCGCATTTTTACAGTCAACGAACCCCGCTCCCGTACTATTGCGGAGTTCACTTACCAGTTTCGCATTAATTTCTACCATTTTCCACTCCTATTCCGTTGTTTTCTCAGATTTTTCCTCGCTCTTCTCCTCTACTTTTTTCGTCGAATGCCTCCTCTGGATTGCGGTGGGTTGTTTTTCGCGACTTGCGATCGCAACTTCTTCGTCCTTGTCCGTCACCTTTTCCGCCTCACTGGTAAGGGCAGCATCCATCGTTACTGCATTGGCCCCAGCCATTTCTTCGTTTGAAATTATTTTCTTGCGCTTTCTACTATCCATTTGCTTGGCATCGTAGGCCGCCTGTCCAATTTGAATCGCCTCCGCAACCGTTTCCAGAATAATTCTTATGGATTTCGTTGAGTCATCATTTGCAGGAATTACGTGGGTAATATGGGTAGGATCGGAATTCGTATCAACGACTGCGATGATAGGAATGTGCAAACGATTTGCCTCCATAACGGCAATATCCTCATAATTTACATCGACAATGAATAGCGCATCGGGCAAATCATCCACCTCCAACATCCCTTCGAAACCGCGGTGCATACGGGTCATTTGGCGGCGAATGACCGAGGCTTCTTTTTTGAGCATCGCAGCCAGTGTACCGTCCGCCTCCATGGCTAAAAATCGACGATATTTATTTAGGCTGCGCTTTACGGTTTCAAAATTCGTCAAACATCCACCGAGCCAGCGACTGACACAGAATGGCATTCTTAGCCCTGTCGCTATCTCACGGACAATTTCTTGTGCCTGCTTTTTTGTCGCAACGAACAAAATTTTTTGGCCTTTACTCACCAATTCCTGCATCAACGTACAGGCACTCTCCAATTGCTTATATGTTTTTTCAAGATCGATGATCGAAATGCCGCTTCTATGGTCATAGATGAATCCCTTGGATTTGGGATTCCAACGCCGCTTCTGATGCCCAAGATGGACTCCAGCTTCAAATAAATCGCTAATAGTAACATTCATGATAGGACTCCGTACCCGCAGCAATGGCACATAAACCACAAAAGATTGATCCAACTCAACTTCCGAAGTTTATCGACGGTGCGCAAATGCTGCAAGCCTAGGATAAAATTTGATTGTGCTCCTATACTTTTCCGTTTTTTCACAATTTCAAGCTATTTTTTAGAAATCTTACCGTAAATATTTCGTAAAACACTTTGGGGCGTCGAAGCTCCGGCCGTAATGCCGATTTTTTTGTAGGAATTTAAATTAATTTCGGCCAGATTTTCAGTGTTTTCGATCCAAAAAACCGCCACAATTTTTCGTTTCATTTTTTCGTACAAGCGCTTCGTATTGGCCGAATGTTTTCCTCCGACAACGATCACCGCATCGCAGTTTTCCAGCATCCGAAGGCCGAGTTGGCGTTGCCTGGTCGCTTCGCAAATTGTATCAAAAATTTTAACGGAAAATTTTTTTTTGCCGCATAAATTTCGCGCTGCTTCCAAAAAATCCATATCCAACGTTGATTGGCAAACGAGAATTCCATCATTGGTTTCACCAAAATTTATAGATCTATGATTACGCTCGTCCGATCGGCTACTTTGCTGCATAGCATCGATGAATTGGGAGCATTCGGCGAGATTCTCACACACGTAAATATGTTTCGAATAGCCGCATAATCCTTCGACTTCCGCGTGATCGCGATCGCCTAGAAGGATAATGGGTTTGGTGCTATGAGCCTCGATAATTTTCGCGATACGCCGTACGAGTGGGCAGGTACAATCCACGATTTCACAGCCAAAATGTTCCAAATAAAATCGACGCTGCGGCGAAATCCCGTGGGCTCGAATGATAACCGTATCCTCTTTTTGAATTTCTAAATTCCGTTGCAATAGCGCTATTCCCCTGCCATGTAACTGCTCATTAACATCGCGATTATGGACCAATTCGCCCTCTAAAAATACGCGACCATTTTTTTTATTCGCCGCGATATTAAGCGCCCTATTTACCGCAGATTCTACTCCTCCACAAAACCCAGAATGGGGAGCAATGATAATTTGCTGCGCCATGGTTATCCTTTAAAAATCCATTCGATCGCCATATTCTCCGAAAGGTAATACCTGAAATACGTCATCGATTCGACTTGCCATATTGACCAATGTTTTACCAGTTCCGCACTGGTAAAAACGGGTAATATTTTCATTTTTCGCCGTATTCATGCAATCCCACCAATGCACCGGAGAGACAATTTGTTGGATCAATAGTGCTTTAATTTGTTCCGGATCCGACATAAGTTTTCCCGTCACGTTGCTGACCGCTTTCATTTTCGGAGCCCTAAAGGGTATTTCCTGTAAAAATTTTGCAAAACGATCGCGTGCCGGCTCCATTAGTGAGCTATGAAACGCGCCTGCGACATTTAAAGTCATTGTTTTTCCGCCTGTTATTGCCGTTGCGATTTCGGTGGCATGCCGGATTTTATCCCGTTCGCCGGATAGGACAATTTGTCCAGGGCCATTAATATTGGACATTTCTACGCCGCATAGATTGCACAATTTTTTTACCGAATCGACCGTTGCCCCCAGAATGGATACCATTCCGCCACCTGCCATTGCACAGGCATCCTGGATAAAACTTCCTCTTTTTTGCACAATTTTCACTCCTGTTTCAAAATCAAATATTCCTGCAATGGCGAGTGCCGTCATTTCGCCGATACTCAGACCCATGGCAAGTTCGAATTGATTTTGCCCGACGCATTCCTGTAAAATCCGGGCCGCTGCGAATTGGTGTACAAAGAGGGCTGGTTGGCAGTAACGGCTTTCCGTCAATTTTTCAATGGGACCTTCAAAGCATAATTGTTCCAGGTCATATTTGAGAATATCGCTTGCTTTTCGAAATAATTTCGCCGCTGTTTCATAGTGTTCCACAAGCGAACGTCCCATACCGACCATTTGAGTTCCTTGCCCTGGAAATATTAAACCGACTGCTTCCATCAGGATCTATTTTTCTAATTCAAACCCACGGAAAGTCTAGTTTTTTTTAAATCTTTTTCTATTCTAAGGAAATCTAAGGAAATGCTTCAATATATTGTCCCCAAGACACAGAAGATTTCGGATTTTAACGCGCCGATCGCCCCACCCTCTGTCCCTTAGCCTTGTAGGATTTGACCGCATTGTCAAGCAATTTTTGGGGAAATAAGTTTGATAGATTTTGGATTGCGTGTGGTTGTAAAATATCGAGCGATTTTTTAAATATTTATATCTTTTGCTTTCCGGGATGGGAAAATTTCAACTTCCGGGAGATCTATTTTTGGATGAGCGCAGGCGGCAGCGGAAAATTGGCGAAGGCTCAATTTTTAACGCACCGCTCACCCCTCCCTCTGTCCCTTAGCCTTGGAGGATTTAGGAGCATTGTCAAGCAATTTTCGGGGAAATAAGTTTTAAAAAAAATAAAAATTTTTTACATTTCTTCCTTGACAAGATTCGTAAATCCGCGATAATATTGCCATGGAAAAGACAGCAAGACGTGAAAGTGTAAAAAGCAAAAAGTCTTTTACGCTAGTTGAGGTTATTTTCACAATTTCGATCATTGGTATTCTACTAGCCATTCTTCTGCCCGCCATGGATGCCATTAAATTCGCGGCAAGAAAAGTAAAAGATATGTCCAATCTGAAGAAAATTGCCGAAGCCTGGCGCGAATGCACCATCAATCGCGGCTGGTTGATTGATGGAGTAGAGATACTAGGAGTTCAGGGTGATGATGATAATGGAACACGGAAAATTTCGGTTTTTATGGAACAATTAGCCGGGCTCAATCAGAAGAATATCTCCGATATGGTCCTCAACGATTCCAATGTTTACATCTCCCCTGGCGATAAATATGCCTCAAAACTGAACTACGAAACCATTACCTATTTTTGCACTTCTGGGTGGCAACTAAATCAAATTATCTATATAGGAACGTATGGCCCAAAATATGGAGCGCTTGCTAGTACTAGTAATTTTATGACAACTAAAGAGGTGCGGCACATTAGCTATTGCTTTGTATGTGGCTTATCGGCAGATGTCCCCCTTAATACGACACCGTTAGGATTTACGCGTGGGCTACGCGAAGACGGTAAATGGGATGAGAGGGCCGGACTTTATGGTTCTAAAGGCGGCTACGTGGTCTACTGCGATGGCCATGTGACCTGGTTCGATGGCGATCAACCGGCAAGATTTCTAAAATGGGACGGCTCAGGATATAGTTCTGATATCCGCGACGCCGTACCCGGTGGTACGATTAATACCGGCGTATTTATTACCTGCAGCAATAAGGGAATAAAAACAGATTATAAAAGCGATAACAAACTTGTCATACTCTACCACCCAGGCGCGGGTAGCCCCCCATCCACCTGAACTCCCTGGGTGGCCTTTCTAGAAGATTTGACCGCATTGTCAAGCAATTTTCAGGGGAATAAGTTTGATAGATTTTGGATTGCGTGTGGTTGTAAATTACCAAGCGATTTTTTTAATATTTACCTCTTTTGCTTTCCGAGATGGGAAAATTTCAACTTCCGGGAGATCTATTTTTGGATGAGCGCAGACGGCAATGGAAAATGGCGAAGGCTCAATTTTTAACGCACCGCTCACCCCTCCCTCTACCTTTTAGCCTTGGAGGATTTCACCGCATTGTCAAGCAATTTTCGGGGAAATAATTTCCTGAAATAGATTTAGAAAAAATAAAATTTTTTGTATTTTTCGGAAATGTCTACCGTGCCAGCAAAAACGGTAGCTAATGCCATTTTTCTAGAAAAATTTCGCAAATAATATTCCATTTAGCCCCCTTTCGCGCAAAAATTAGAAAATTTTTTCTTGAAATTGAGTATTTATTATTGCATTACGCACATTTTACAAAATATAGAGTATTCTCCTTTGTTAACTTTTATGTTTTAATATAATGCCCGATATCATCCAAAATCATGCCGTTGCTAATAAATTAGAGCAATATTCCATCGATGATCTTATGCATTTCGTCGATGGTGGGCTCGATACGATCGATCCCGTTAAACTTTCCAATACTTCGCCCTATGACGTTAGCCTTTTCCTTGAGCGTCTTTCCTCCGATGATCAGCAGTTCATTCTCCGTAAACTTTCCTCTTCGGATGCCTCTCTCGTTCTCGCAGAAATGTATTCCAGCGATTCCGCTGAAATTCTTAGCGAAATGCGTGATCACCGTGCCATTAAAATTCTCGAGGAACTCGAACCCGATGACGCCGTCGATCTTCTCCTAAACGTTGAAACCCGTGACCGCGAACGCCTTCTCGGTAAGCTATCTACGGAATTTGCTGCAACTATCCGTAGTCTCATGCGCTATGATCCGGATACGGCCGGCGGTGTCATGACCCCTTACGTGACCACTCTACGCGAAACGATGACCGTCGATCAAGCCATTCAATATATCCGCCGCGAAAAAAATGAAACGGAAAATAGTGACATTCTCTACGTCGTCGATAGCCACCGGAGGCTTGTCGGTACAACGACGGTACGCAATCTCATCTGGGCAAAATCTCAACAAAGTATCGCCGATATCATGGAGCGGGATACAACGTCGATTTGTAAGCCAGACGAGTCTAAGCAGGATGTTGCCCTAACGATGACCGAAAGTCATGCCCAAACATTACCCGTTGTCGATAATCAAGGGCGCCTATTGGGTATCATTACCCATGACGATGTCATCGATATTTTGCATGAGTTGGCAACGGCAGATATGCAAAAATTATACGGTGCGGGCGGTAATGAACATATTACCGATGGTGTTTTTTCCAGCGTCCGGCGTCGCACACCCTGGTTATTTGTTAATTTGCTATTTTCAACGATCAGTACCACGGTCATTGCAAAGTTTTCGGATCAAATTCAACAGTGCGCAGTTTTGGCAGCATTTTTAAATTTGATTACGATTTTGAGCGACAATTCGGCCTCGCAGGTGCTATCGATTGCGATCCGCGGCCTTGCACTGGGCGAAGTTTTCCCTTCGGATGTAAAACGTATCTACGTGAGAGAGATCTGCAAAGGATTCATTAGCGGCATTATTATTGGTATTGCCGCTGGCATGCTAGCCATTTTGTGGACACACAATCAAATCATGGGCGTATTAGTTTTTGCTTCGCTGACGGTTAATATGGTTTTAGCAGGTTTACTGGGAGCTTTTGTTCCCATTTTTCTTAAAAAAGTGAAGCTTGATCCAGCCAATAGTTCAACAATTATTCTAACCGCCATCCTGGAACCTATTTCGACTTTTATTTTTCTTCGAATGGGCGCTTCGCTACTAACGATTTAAAGCAAGCCCCACCCCACCCCACCCTAAGGACTGCGCGCCCTTAGAATCCCCGCCAGGGGACCCAGCCCCTGGACCTGGAGGCGGCCGGTTCCCCGGGCTGAGGCCCGTGGTCCGGGCCGACCGGGGGGCCTAAGGCCCCGCCCGCGGCTTCGCCGCGGGCGGGGCAACTAAGTTGACCCTGCGGCCAAACCATGCGAAATTCGCATGGCTTGGCCGCATATCGAGGTCAAGGAGTCCGTGACTCCTTGCGGGGTATGGGGCGGAGCCCCATGGTTAGCAATAACAAGGGGAATCCTTCCCCTTGCAACCCCCCGCCAGGGGATCCCTCCCCTGGACCTGGATTGCGGCCGGTTCCACGGGCATCCGCCCGTGGTACCGGCCGACCATGGGGCCTAAGGCCCCGCCCGCAGCGAAGCCGCGGGCGGGGCAACTAAGTTGACCCTGCGGCCACACCATGCGAAATTTTCGCATGGTGTGGCCGCTGGGTCCTTTGTTCTGGCCCGCGGCTGCGCCGCGGGCCTGGGTTCGTCGGGCAGGGTACGATGTTCCTG
>JAIRZB010000069.1 GCA_031267435.1 Puniceicoccales bacterium
CTTTTTCTGAAAATCCCGGAAAATGCGGTTCTCCATTCTAGAATCTACCCCGAAAAATACAAAGCGCAAATATTCCTTCAAAAATCGCTTGACAATGCAGCCGAATCGTCCAAGGCTAATAGGCAGAGGGTGGGAGCAAGCGGCGCGTTTGCGACTTTTACGTTTTGTCGATCCCGGACCGACCTAATACGGCAAACTTTTCAGCGCCTATGTAGCCTTGCCGCATATTACACTACTGCCCTCGGACGACTCAAATTCTGCCAAATTCGGGAGATTATTTTCCTCGAAAATCACTTGACAGTGTAGCCTAATCGCCCAAGGCTGACAGATAGAGAGTGGGAGCAAGCAGCACATTAAAATTAAACCCTTGTCATCTTCCATCGTCGCCTGCGCCAATCCGAAATACTTTTCCCGGAAATTGAAATTCGCCATCACGAAAATTGAAAAACATAAATATTTCCCCGAAAATCATTTGATAAGTACTATTTTTCTTCCAAGATTAGAAAGCAGAGGAAGGAGCGATGCGTCAGCACCAGGATGTTTGTTCCGTAAAATTCCCCAGGACTTTGCCAATGCTTTGTTCTCACTATCAATGAGTCCTAGGCCTAATTGAAAAAATCGAAATTAAATTGCTGCTCCTCGTGTTTTATCTTAGATTTCCTTCGAAATGTGCTCTGAACAATACTGCCCTCGGATTCAAGTAAGGACAGTATTTCGTTGGCACGCTGGATAACCGACGGTGGCATGCCGGCAAGTTGCGCCACATGAATACCATAGGACTTGTCCGCAGCACCCTTTTCGATGGAACGAAGAAAAATAATTTCATCATTCCATTCTTTAACAATAACGTGAAAATTTTTAACACGACTTAAATCTTTCGCCAGTTTTGTTAGTTCGTGATAGTGCGTTGCAAATAGGGTCCGCGGCCCAAAATGCCAACGTTCATGTAAAAATTCTACGATTGCCCAGGCAATGCTTAACCCATCGTAGGTACTTGTTCCACGCCCTACTTCGTCTAAAATAATCAAACTGTGCTCCGTCGCATTGTTTAAAATATTTGCCGTCTCATTCATTTCAACCATGAAGGTCGATGTACCACCCGTTAAATCGTCATTGGCACCAATACGCGAAAAAATGCGATCCACAAGACCTATGCGACATGCTTTAGCCGGTACCCAACAGCCCATCTGCGCTAAAATAACAATTAATGCAATCTGGCGAATATAGGTCGATTTGCCCGACATATTAGGTCCCGTAATAAGTGCAATCTGGGTATCGATTGAAGAAAGCTCGGTATCATTGGCGATAAAATCACGCATCCCAGCCAATGTTTGCCCTGATTCTTTTATGATTTTTTCAACAACTGGATGACGACCTCCCCGAATATCGATGATGCAATCGTCGATAATTTCCGGCTTGCAGTAATCCCAATGTTTCGCCAATTGTGCCCAGCCACTCAAAACATCAATCTCAGCCAATTGATTCGCTAATTCGTAGAGCGGCGTACCCTTCTCCAAAATATCGTGGACGATTTCTTTTAATAACTCCTGCTCCCGCTCGATCAAACGATCGTTGGCCGATAGAATTTCTCGTTCCTTCTGCTTCAATGCTTCGGTAACATAGCGCTCCCCATTGACCGTCGTTTGGCGACGAATATAATCCCCGGGAACGAGATGTAAATTCGCTTTAGTTACCTCGATGAAATAACCAAAATTGTTGTTATACTTGACGCGTAAACTTTTAATTCCCGTACGTTGCTGTTCGCTACGCTCCAATTCGCAAAGCCATTCATTTGTATGATGTACCAAATTCCGTAAATGGTCGATTTGTTCGTCAAATCCATCGCGAATATAGCCACCTTCTGCAATATCGTTGGGTAAGGTATCCGCCAATGATCTTTGAAGCAACGCAAGTAACTCCGGAAATAAATCGATCTTCCCTGCCAGCGCTACCACCTCCTGGGCCTCAAATTTTGCCAATAGGCAAACAATTTCAGGTAATTGCAGTAGGGTCGAACGCACGGAACCTAGTTCCCGCGGATTGCGAATATGGTTACCAATGCGTGTTAATATGCGGGGAATATCTGCAACCTGATCGAGATATTGTTTGAGTAAATCAACCATCTCGATTGCTTCCACAAAGCCTCCCACGATATCGTGTCGCCAAATAATTTCCGCCCGATTAATGGATGGTTCAACCAGCATTTTTTCAAGTAAACGGGCACCCATCGCCGTTTTAGTCCGGTCAATAACGGAAAGTAAAGTGTTAGTTCGACTGCCCTTAGTATTGCGAAAAAGTTCCAGACTACGCACCGTATTAGGATCAATAATCATAGTATGTTGCTGCTGAAACTTTCGAATCCGCGTGATATTGCAGGGTTTTTGACGCAAATTATCCGTAACATAGATAATGAGTGCACCAGCCGTCGCAATGGCAGGATCATCGGAACTAATACCGTAACCGGCTAAACTACTGACCTTGAAATTTTCCAATAACAGGGCCAAACTCTGTTCCCGATCGAAGTAATAATGGGGCAATTCGGTAATCGCACAATTTGCCGAAAGCGATTGATACATTTCCCGATCCCGCGTCGACAGCTGTTCGATTTTTTCTTTATCGGTAGCATCGATGATCATTTCCCTAGGATTCAGTACGGCAACGAGGTGTGCAAGATCATTGAAACCTGTCCCATCGGCGATTTGAAATTCCCCCGTAGAAACTTCTAACCAGGCAATCGAAACATTTTCCTTATGCAATTTTAGGCTCAATAAATATTGATTATATTTAGGATTGAGAAAATTTTCGGTAATGAGTGTTCCCGGAGAAAGTATTTTCGAAATCTGGCGATTGACAATTTTTCCGGGGCGAGCGACTTCAGTTTGATCACAGATTGCAACCCGATGACCAGCCTGAATCAATCTTCTAATATAGGAATCGGCGGCATGATGAGGGATGCCAGCCATTGGCATATCCTGGCGCTTCGTCAAAGTAATACCGAGAACTTTGGAACCGATAATCGCATCCCCATTAAAGAGTTCATAGAAATCGCCAAGACGGAAAAGAAGCAACGTATTTTCAGGAATTGACTGTTTCAATTCACTATACTGACGCATCATGGGTGTATCGACAGAATTCTTTTCAGACATAGGGGAAATAATAAATGCTTTCCCCAGCAACCTCAACTCAAAAGATTAGGGTACACCCATGGAAAATATTTGGAAATTTAGATACAACTTTCAACACTATTGCGAATCACTTTCCTTCAGTCTATTCCCGCCATAAAAGATTACCTGCTGAGGAGGATTTTCCCGAAATTGACAGCTCCACTGAATCGTTCCATCAGACGATTGCTTGCGCGTTGACATAACGGATATTCCCGTTCGAATCCCCTGTTCTTCAGGATCATCTAGGAATTTCAATCGGCATTCGGAGGAAAGCGAACCACCGTCCAGTATAGTTAATGCAACATTTTGGGATCCTTCTTCCTTCGATGACAGTGTGAAGTGTGATCCCTCACTTTGAAATTTCATGACTATGGGCTGCTTGTGATCTCCAAAATTACATGCAACACTTCCTGTTTGTATAAAATCTTGACACTGATTCAGTGTACTTAAAAGCAAATTAGCTTGTTCGCTAGTTCCGTTTTGCCCTCGCCATGCCAATAAAAATTGTTTCATTACATTCAATGTCTCTCCATCGGAAAGCTTACCTTGTTCTTTAATTTCTTCGAAAAGCCTTTTAAATATTTCCATTCCGCTAACACCTTTTGCCAATTCTGGCTCCCATTCCACTCTCGAATCTGGACCTAGCTCTAGAATAAATGAATGACGTGGTATATCGGCTAGACCACCTTGACAAAATACATTTTGCTGCTTCTTATAATACTCTTTTTGCGTTAATCCATAAAGATCTGGTCTTTGGGTTTTATTATCCGCATCCGCTATCTTTTCTTCGAAAAATGTTTTAAAAACATCCATCACTTCATCGACACTTTTTGCTTGCATAACCGTTTTGCAAAATTCCGGATCAGGATTGGTATTGCAATCATTTTTCGCAACTATTTTATGTCTTTCTCTTTCTGGTATATCCGCTGTCAAAATTGGCGTATCTCTTAACTCATGATCCATAAGGCAATTGGAGAAAATTGCGGAATAAGCTTCGCTTTGCTCTTCCAAGCCACATTCTTCGCAAAGGATATTTATCAGCCCTTTTTCTTCGGTCGCCAAATTTTTAAAGACCCCAATTGACACATTTAAAAATTCCAATTGATTAATCTTGCCTTCATTGTGCAATTCTTTTAGTCTTAAGAAATCCAAGTTACCATTATTTATTTTATTCGTCAAAAGATTAATTTTTTTTTCTGATGTTTTACAAGAATGAAATTTAAAAATAGTTGCTATTTTGGAACACCAGGATAAAAAATGATTTTTGACTGGAGCTCCAATCTTAGCGGAATGAGTCTCCAAAGGATTGCTAGAAATTTTTGGAGCGCCTCCGATTTTGGGTAGATTTATGCTGTTGTTTTGTCGAATTTTGCCGAAACCGCCAGTATTGGGCAAATGATTTACTCCTTCCTCGCGGAATATTTGATCCCTTTGAACTGGTCGAAAGTCTACCATTATTAATGAAAATATTGAATCGACAATTCTTGTCAATTTTTAAAAATATTTCAAAAAAAATTAACAAATTCCCGCACTAAAATGCCAAGATAAAAATATTTGTTTCACCAATTTCACAGGCAATGATCCGCTAAAAATGTGATAATTTCGCTTTCCGTAAGGCGTTTTTGCTCCATGGTATCGCGATCGCGCAAAGTAAATGTTTGATTCCCAAGTGATTCGAAATCTACTGTAATACAATAGGGTGTACCGATTTCATCCATGCGACGGTAACGACGTCCAATCGCCCCGCTTTCATCGTATTGTACATGGTGCATCTTTGACAATTTTTGGTATAAATTTCTCGCTAGATCGACCAATTGGGGACGGTTTTTAATCAGCGGCAATACGGCTGCTTTAATCGGCGCAACCCGTGGATGCAATTTTAACAGCACACGCGTTTCGCCATCGACCTGTTCTTCTCGGTAAGCCGAACATAAAACTGCCAAAAATAAACGATCCACGCCGATCGCCGGCTCAATAACATGGGGCAAATAGCTTCGATTCTGCTGCTCATCAAAGTATTCCAAATTTTTTCCACTGGCATTTTGATGCTGCGTTAAATCGAAATTTCCCCGCGCCGCAATACCTTCCAATTCCTGCTCCCCAAAGGGATAGCGAAATGTAATATCCGTACATGCTCGGGAATAGTGGGCTAATTTTTCCGGATGATGCACGTCTAAGTCCAATAAATTTTCCCTTAATCCAATACTTTTTAACCACTCAACGCGCGCATTGACCCAGTATTGATGCCATTCCTGCCAATTCGCATCGTCCTGGATAAAAAATTCCATCTCCATTTGCTCAAATTCTCGGGAACGGAAAATAAAATTCCTCGGCGTAATCTCATTGCGAAAGGAACGCCCCATTTGTGCAATTCCAAAGGGCAGTTTGATGCGATAGGTATTTAAAATATTCTTAAAATTAACAAACATTCCCTGGGCCGTTTCTGGACGCAAATAAGCCACCGAAGAATCGTCCACCACTGCTCCCAGGTTGGTCCGAAACATCAAATTAAAGGCGCGAGGCGCCGTCAAAGAACCTGACTTTCCCGTCGCTGGCGACGGAATTAACGCGTATTCCTCCGGCTTAGCTTCCGTATAAGGCCTGAGAACAATTGCTCCCAATATTCCCGTTTTTTCCAGTTTTCGCTTCAAATCCTGTGCCTGACTCTCAGCCACGGATTGCATATGCTCATCCTCCAAAACGGACACATAACCGATCGCTTCATCTCCAATGGTTACTTCGGCGAAATAGAGTTGATCAGCGCGGTAACGCATTTTGGAAATTTTACAATCCACCATCGGATCAGAAAATCCGTCCACATGCCCCGAAGCTTTCCAAATATCGGGATGCATAATAATGGAACAATCGAGACCTACGATGTTATCACGCCGATGAACCATGTCTTGCCACCAAATATTTTTTATGTTTTTTTTAATTTCTGCCCCCAACGGTCCATAGTCGAAAAAACCCGCTACGCCATTGTAAATTTCTGATGATTGGAAAATAATTCCACGCCGCTTGCATAACCCAAGAATTTGATCCATCGTTGGTCCATCATATTCCGCACTCTTTACCATACTTTCTCTGTGAAATTTTTTCAAATAATAATTCTTTAATACAACGGGCAGCGACTAAAAAAATTAGCCACACCATTGCAAACATAATTCCTCGCCCTCTAATACAACTTTAATCCATCATCAATTTTCCATATTTTGCGATTTTTGCCACGCCGTTTAATGATCAAAAAATTCCATGCTATTCTTGCTTACATATCCATAGCATTATTTTTCTATTACGGTTCGTGATAGCCAACCTTTCTGATAAATCGTATTCCTAATACCAATAATCGCAGTGTATAAATACACCGCATATAAAATACATTGCTGATGCTCTCCAATACAAAAATTATGCCACACTAGGACCACATTTGTAAATAACCATAGCACATAACTTAACTTAAGACGCATTGTCGCATTATAATACGACCCTAGCAATGCAATGACCATCACTACCCATAGAATAATTTGCCTTAAACTTTCAGGAAACCAGTTCATAGTGCCGCTCATAATCCAAATAAACTTTGCCGCCATCCCCTATGCATATTTTACTTTTTAACATATCGCCGTAGGTCAATACTCGTACCCGATCACCAAAATTTTCCATCAGTAAATGCTCGAATAATTCTTCTATCTTTTGAGCAAATTTCATGTCCGTATCCCGTACACCATCCGCTTGCAACATATTGTTGCCCTCACTTTTTACGAAAATAATGTCATCGTAGATGCCCGTCCAAATTTTAAATGCCTCCAATAATCCCAACTCAATTTCAGAAATTTTTTCTCCGCGTGTTGCCTCTGAATAAACAAAAGAATCTAGCACACCTCGATCCAATACCAAATGCTGATAACCATGGGCAATTGCCTCCAATTCTTTAACCGCTTGCTTCAATGCAATGTATAGCGTGGAATCTACCGTCTGCCCCCGATTAATCGGAAATGGCGACTCTCGGGCCGTTTCACTTAAAACAATCGCGTTGTAACCACTTTTTTTCAACTCTGAGCAAATTCGATGGGATAAGGTCGACTTACCACACCCATGGGTCCCCGTAATTAAATATCGATGCACTTTTGCCATACTTCTACGAAAGCTACACTTATTTTTCAAAATGCAACCCATTTATTGATACCTCTTATGCATACCTAAGGGCTGCGCGCCCTTAGAATCCCCGCAAGGGCAAGGGGAATCCTTCCCCTTGCAACCCCTTGCCAGGGGATCCATCCCCTGGACCTGGATTACGGCCGGTTCCTCGGGCATCGCCCGTGGTACCGGCCGACCATGGGGCCTAAAGCCCCGCCCGCGGCTTCGCCGC
>JAIRZB010000072.1 GCA_031267435.1 Puniceicoccales bacterium
CACCATTCGTCGGTTTTGAATTCCTCTGGAAGTGGCTTTGCTTCGGGTAAATCGGGGTCAGGCACATAATTTTTACGAATAGACTTCTGATAATTGGTTTCAAATTCGACCAAATATTCAGGGCCCAGTTCTTCCAAAATAACTTGGGCCCACTTTTCTACTAAATCAGGTGGAAATTCCGTTCCACAAAAGGGGCAATAGTTCATGGATACATACGATTTACATAACAATCCTAGCGTATTTTCCTCATCTTCATTTTTTTCATCTACGATGCCGTAGGATCTCCGTGAGGCATTGTAAATAATGAGCTTGTTTTTAGTAAAAAGAGCCCCTTTTTCAATTTCATCTTTTAATCTTTCGCAACAATATTTCCTTTTTGACCTTCTTTTCATTTTAACTTCTGTTAATTATTTTACATTTTCTTTTATCGGGTTCATAATCCTCGCTTCTTCCACCATTCGTCGGTTTTAAATTCCTCAGGAAGTGGCTTTGCTTCGGGTAAATCGGGGTCAGGTACATAATTTTTAGTAGTAAGCTTCAGATAATGGATTTCAAATTCAATCAAATATTCCGGGCCCAGTTCTTCCACGATAACTTGGGCCCACTTTTCTGCTAAATCGGGTGGAAATTCCGTTCCACAAAAGGGGCAATAGCTCATGGGTACATACGCTTTACATAACAATCCTGGATCATCTTCTTCATCTATGATGCCGTAGGATCTGTGTGGAGCGTCGTAAACAATGAGCTTGTTTTTAGTAAAACCAGCCCCTTCTTCAATTTGATCTTTTAACTCCTCGCAACAATATTTCCTTTTTGACCTTCTTTTCATTTTAACTTCTGTTAATTATTTTACATTTATATGTCTTGCAGGATCTGCCGGTTTATATATCGTCCCCTTCTGAGGATCAATGGCTCCTTTATGCTTCCCCCTTGCATTGAAAAGCTCCCACTCATAGTGTCTATTATCTTGAGTTAGTAAATCTCCTTTTTTTAGTTCGCCATGGTTTTTTGTTACCTTATAGTACCGTTTGTCTCCTATAGTTTTATATTTTTCGCATATTCCTTTGCTGATTTTATCTTCAATATATTTAACGCAATCCGCAAGTGTATTTACAATCCTATCCGATTCTGGGACGAGTTTAGCAACTGGTTTTGGAACAGTCTCTTTAACTGCTTTGGAGCCGGATTCTACGGCTTTAACAATTTTAGGTTTTACAGCCTTATCAATCGCTTCAGATTTCGCATTTTTTACTTCAGATTTCGCAGCTTTTACAACTGTTTCGACAATTGCTTTTCCTGCTTTTATGAACTCCTTGAAGCCACCGCCGTTCAAACCCCAGATTTCCTGCGCCGTTGCTACGATCGTCGCATCGTCCGTCGCGTACTGTTCTTTCTCTGAATTGTAAAAAAAGTCTACAATCGCCTGACGTTCCGGTTCTTCGGGATTCCTTTCGGCTAGGCGTTCCGCAAGATTTAGGGGCGTTCGATCGCATCTATCCTCCGCCGTAGGGTCGGCACCACCCTCGACAAGAAATGTCACACCCTTCAAATTCCCTTGGTTGACGGCCTCAAACAATGCTCCATCGAGTATCTTTTTCGCCCGTGCTACTTGTTTTTCCCGACGGTTGATTGTAACATCACCGGCATTGGTTATTCGTTCTTCGGGATTCGCTTGGAGAATGCTTATATTCCCCGTAACTCCCGTAAGAAGAAAACTTACCAGGATGCCCAACTTTCCATTTTTTACTTTTAATTTAGACTTCATATTGAACTCCTTTCCAAATAGAAGCCCCAATTAAACCTTGTTGGGAGGATGGTGTCAAGCGCGCTTTAAATTATTTCGGTAAAGTCAAGCATTTTTATGTTTTTTTTCTTTATAATGTATTATTATTATAAAACGCTGCCGCTAGGGAAAATTCGGCGAGTTCGATTTCATTGCTCTTCCAAATTTGATCGTTATAATTTAAATAAATGGTTACGCTTTTTTCTAAAAAATTCACAGTTTGTGCTTTGTAGCTGCTGCGTTGGCCGCTGTGCCCAGCGCTGCGATGGAAGGAAACGAGAAAATTACTGCCGGAAAGGGTCTCAACCCTGGCATAAATTGCAAAATCAAAATTCACCGCATACGGGCCATCGCTTTGGTAATAGATGGTCGAAAAATCGACATTACCATCCGTTTGAACGCCGCTCGCTGAATGGAAAATCGTACCCTGAAAACTCGGAACATTGAGTAGCCGCATGCGAGGTGCCGTAGCGTACATTCCTCCCAGTAAAAGATTGCCCGTAACTTCCAGCGAACCACTAAAGATCAATTTGTAATGGATTGTTAACGATTCCAATAACCAGTAGTTGCGGCAAAGTTCCTCCGCCGATAAATTATTGATTACAAAGGTACCCGACGAAAATTCCAGAGGTACGAAAAATGGCGTTCCATAGGGCGTCACACGGCATAAAAATGGAGTATAAGTGGACATGGTTAAATGTGTGTTTTTAGTTTGGTACCGGTAAAACGAAGGGGTCGCTGGAAAGTGTGTAGCGCTTCCTCAATGCGCCCGAATCGGAAACATCTTCCAAACGCAGGCAAACGATGGTATCCACATCCAGTTCGCCGATATCGATAGAAATCTTTCGATCGGTGTTAGCGGGATCGTAAAAGGATAGTTTGCTCATTTTACCAGGTCCGAAGGATGTACTTTCGACGCGGCCATATTTTCCCTGCTCGACGTAGGAGTTGCCGCCAGCCTCCGCCGTAGTTCTGGAATAAAAATTTCGCGAAGAAAAGCGATGGCGGTTGGACTTAGTCAGTTCGGAAAGATCGTCCGGACCGAGGTGTTTAGCGGGGCCAAGAAAAATCGTCGTTTCACCCGTATCCAAATGCTCTTCCACGGTTTGTACCACCGCGTCCATGGACTCCCACTCCCTACGTCCGCCGGTAATATTGATAGTTTTTCCTAGAAAAATACCCGAAATTTCCCGATGAATCTGCCGAATTTTGCCTTCGTACTGCAGTACGGAAACGCTTTGGTAAATGTTTTTTGCCAAATCTTCCGGAACAGTTTCTTCGCTGACATAGGATACGAGACTTCGATAGATTTTGGACTGGGCATTGGTGGTATTAATTTTTACGGCAACCTCACGATCATGGACAATCTCATCCTCCGTCTCATAGGAAATTTTCGCCGTTACGATATCTTCCTCCACATCACAATTCATCCAATTGGCGACCGATCCTGAAAGAAGTTCATTGGGTAAACTACCCTCGCGGGCCGGATCTTGTACGGCAAAATTGGAAACATTGCTCAGCCCTGGAAGATGTTTTTGCCACCACGTTTCGCTATTAATTTGAATCAATTCCGTGTCCATATCCTGTTTGATATGGGTTGATTGGGTACCTTCAAGTTCAATGGTCATGACGAGCGATCGCAATTCCATGCCCGTGGCATTGGTTGGATGGCGTTGGACTTCGATAGTTTTCCAGGATCTTCCGCTACTTTTATGAGTTTTTTCAAATTTTAAAACGACTGCCTGGATTTGTAAATCATAGCGCGGCACGAAATGAAATTCGCTCAAATCATTGATACCAAGGGACAATTTGGCCAATTGGTTACGGCGCGTAATATGTAGGATCGGAATCGCCTGTGTGTAGTCAAAGAATGTAACCGTATCCGGAACCCAGCGCAGTAGCCGCCGGATTACCTCTGCGCAGGATAAATCCTTACATTCGTCGAAGGGAATGTAAATGGGTAAGTCGATGTCCTTTGCGATTATGTTTTGCCCAACCGCAGCATTGGCGTAGTTGATCACGTCGCACAATTGCTCATCGATTGTAACCGCATTGCCATCGATATCCTGGCCGAGAATGAGATGACTTTTTTTGACATCACCCAGTGTGCTACCGTCATCGTTAGGGTTAACCGGCTCTTTCCATGTCTGTTGGTAAATCAAATTATCCAAATACCACCAGGGCCCCGATAGAGTATATCGATGAAATTCCTCCACCGCACTGCCATGGATCGGTGTCTTCGCTACAATTCCCGTAAACCATAGCTGTCCATCTCGAAAAATTTGAATTACTTTCTGCGGCGCAAATTGTAGCGGTGCATCGATCGTATTTCCCGGAACCTTGAAAGTCACGGAATCCATTGCCTGGTTTTTCAGTTTCCGGACGACATCGCAAATTCCCCATTCGGCGAGTGTTCCTTCCTTACCTTCGTAGACTAATTTCCAAATCATGCGTTCTTTCCTCTTTTAAAGTTTTGTTGTCTTTATTTTTAATGAATAAATTTTCTTCACCCATCCTATCTTTGCTTTTATAATTTTTTCTCTTCCGATTCCGATTGCTCTATCTCTTCCCGATCAGGCTCTAAAATACCTTGGCTACGCAAAAACTCAATAAACGGTTCCGCATCCTGTGGAATTCCCAGATCCTCGGCGACGCATTTGTTCCAAATTTTCAGTACTAGCTCTTTGGAAAATTGCACATTTTGCCTTTGGATTCGCTCTAGTAATCTCGTGGAAATATTCCCCTCCAGGAATCCGTCCATTAAACTTTCTATTTCTCCTTCCCTTTTTCCTTTACTTTCGCGGCGCTCCAACTCACCATTATAGGTATCCACTTCCCTAATTTCTTCCCTATAAATTTCTTTATCCTTGGCGCTCCAACCTGTAAATTTTAATTTTTCCAAGGCGCTTTCAATTTCCTGAGGCATGCCTAAATTTCGATACTGGATAACTCGCTCGTCCGTAAAACTTTCCGAATTTTCGATCATATAATACCACCATTCTGCCGGTGTTAATTGTTCTTCTCGATCAACTTTACTAGCAATTTCCTTAGTCCCTGCTAATTCTATTTGAATGAGGCAAATACCATCGATTACTTTTTTTCCCTGCGAAAGCCAATCGGTCATTCTATAGTACTTTCTAAATTGCCCCATATTTTTATCGTCCGTAGAATAATCAACAAACTGGATGGCATAAACATTTTTAATTTGCGAATGCCACTCGCTTCCTCCTTCAAATTTTTGCCTAGCGAAGGTCGAAGCTGCGTAGAACAATGCACGCCGATCAAAGTTATCGTGGTGCATGATTTGCATTTCTATTATGACATGATCTTTGTTTTGGGCTAGGCCGTGATAGTCCATTGTGGCATTGGCCTTTTTACCTT
The DNA here is from genome assembly GCA_031267435.1 of Puniceicoccales bacterium. GTDB lineage: Bacteria > Verrucomicrobiota > Verrucomicrobiia > Opitutales > LL51 > LL51. Next base: position 5,165 of record JAIRZB010000072.1, read on the forward strand.
GCAAGGGAATTGTAATTTCTCCAGTAGAGGTTATCCGTACCGGATCAATGTGAACATTTGCAAAATGGCCGATGTCCGCAAAGAGACTGTTCACCAACGCCTCCGCGATCCGTAAATCGGACATCATGACTTTAAATGCTGTGTCCGTTGTAGCCCTTGCAAAATGTGTCAATTCCGAGGCGTTCCCCCATGGGATAAGCAAAAAAAACAACGGTAAATTTTGAAAAAAACTCCTATTAATTTTGACCATGATCCGGAGAGAGTAGAATAGAAGGCTGATTGTAAAGAAAAATACGAAGAAAATAAACTTCGGATGTCGTTTTAATAAATTTTTGATATATCATAGACTTGTTAATATGATGGTGGGGGAAATAGACAAAAGCAAAATGAAAAATTGCTTACTCATCTAGGAACAGGAAGCGGGTAGGCTGTCCTTTGAAAGGTTAAATTTTTTATTCATTTTTCGTTTCGAATCGAATTTTTTCGACTGCCATTGTAACCCATAAGCATACATAATACCTCGGATTAACTCCGTAAATTATTGATCTGTGATTGTAAAGTTTCGATTTCGGCATGCAGTGTTCTATCGAGATCATCGAGCTGGGAACGAATTTCCTCAACCAAACGTTCAAGCCGTACGAGTAGCTCTTCCATATTAGCGTATTCCATAAAATGTAAGTTTTCCTGAGTCTAAGGTCCCATTGGCGACGTAAATTTTTAGCGAACGAATTACATTTTCACCGGCATTTCTATAGATGAAATTGTAAATACCGCCGTTGCTGATAAAAGAATCATTCCAAATCCGGTAGGAGCTTGTATATGCACGGGCTTGAACCTTATGGTTGATATTACCATTGTTCCAAAGGTCCATTTCGCCATTTATCCAACCTCCGTCATTGCGGTAAATCGCGTTGTCGCTACCAAATCCAAAAAAACCATCAACGAACTGGTAGGTTGAGTATTTAGCGACACTTCCAGAAAAGTCGCTTGTATTATAGGTATATTCATTGATACTGGTTTCCCAGATGGTCGTGTCGCCATTGTCGTAGCCGAAGACCATGCAGAGGCGTTCGCTGGCAATGGATGTGGTAATAAAGCTGTAGGAAAGTTTATAGTGCCAGAAAAGGCTAGCGTTGAAGACATTTTCGAAAATGACAGCCGAAACGGCACTGTCGATTATGATTTCCTGTAGTAATTGCCAGGGATAGTTGCACCATTCGGCACCCAAAGCAGCGTTGGGATTAGCGACGAGCAGCTGTTGATTTTGGCCAGCGGCTAGCAAAGCGGCTCCGCTACCATTACCGAGGACAAGTTCTCCTTTATTTTCTGGAATCAAACCACCACTTTCTCCTCCATTGGATCCACTGCCGCTGCCGATTAGGGCAAATTTATCGTCGCATTCCGTTGCCGTGTAATAGTTTTCAAATTGCGCATCCAATTCTTCCTCGATTTTATCGTCGCATTCCGTTGCCGTGTAGTAGTTTCCCAGGGTGCTGTTGGTTTCCGTTTTGGTATAGTAACTGCCCAGGGTGTTGTTAACCTCGGATTTGGTATAGTAATTGGAAAGATCCACTCCCATACCACTGCCGCTGCCGATTAGGGCAAATTTATCGTCGCACTCCGTTGCCGTGTAGTAGTTTTCAAGTTGCGTTTCCAATTCTTCCTCGATTTTACCGTCGCATTCCGTTGCCGTGTAGTAGTTTTCAAGTTGCGTGCCCAATTCTTCCTCGATTTTACCGTCGCACTCCGTTGCCGTGTAGTAGTTTCCCAGGGTGCTGTTGGTTTCCGTTTTGGTATAATAACTGCCCAGGGTGTTGTTAACTTCGGATTTGGTATAGTAATTGGAAAG
>JAIRZB010000061.1 GCA_031267435.1 Puniceicoccales bacterium
TTACGGCAGGGTGTCCAAACCCCAGCGGCGGCGGCGGCACTCCAACTGACTCTGCCCCTGGCTCTGACGCTGAATTTGCCCCTGCCTGGGAAAGAGATGGCTGCGATCTGGACAACGCTGCTGCCGAAAAATCTCTTGGCATTGTTTCTGCCCTCGATGACGATCGCGAAGCCATTTCAGATCCTTTTCCAATGTCTCCAGCTTTTTTACATTTTTCCCGTAAAGAATCCGTTGAACCACCGGATAAGAATAACTGAAATGCATGCATCTTTTGCTTAAAACCTAGCCTACCAGTCTTGCCTGCCGCCTCTTGGGACGCTATCTGGCAACATAGATCCCAACGATTTGGATCACCACTATTCGATACCCTAGCCATAATTTCATTCCTTTCTAGTAAAACCTCTCCTTCTTTGCTTCTCAAGTTTATTGGCGATCCGTAAGGGAGCCATCACTAACATTGAAACCGCCATTGAGGACATTTTTTATAACGCCTGAAGATTTTCCTGCTCTAATTTTAAATCCACTAAATACACCACCATTCGAAGCTTGTCGAACACTTTGAATATCCCTTGTCTTTGACACTTCCTGTATTTTATCGGACGAATTATCGGACGAATATTGCTGAATATTAACGGTCTCACCGGCTTTTTCCGTACTCGAAGGTTCGGCAGCAATTTTCATTTTTTCCAGAGGCGACAACTTTTCCGCTTTTTCGACAACATTGGGATCGATATCTCCACTATCGCTATTTGAACTAACCTCCATGCTGTTTATAATATATAGTTATAAATCATTTTCACAAGAAAAAAACTATATAGTAAAAATTCAGTTTAGAAAACTCGGTAACAATAAATGGCTATAACGATTAAACAAAAAATTAAAAAAGTTTTGCGTACAATTGGGAAAAAATTCAGAAATAACGGATGCCTTAAAAATTCTCCCCGCAACAAAAAGTACTATATCTCGAATTTTTTCACAATAACAGCGGAATTGGTCCCCAGCATACCAAAGGAAGTATTCAGGATTACTCCTATATTACCGACATGCTTGACCTTATTGATTACAAGATTTTTAAGTATACACTTGGGATCCAGTTCATCGATGTTAATCGTTGGGTGGACATAGCCGTCATTAAAAGATGGCAAATTCCCCGCTAATTCGAGAGCTCCTGCGGCACCCATCGCATGGCCAATAAAACTTTTGGTGTTATTGATATATGTTTTATCCGAATTTCCAAATACTTCGCGAATCGCCTCGCACTCAATTGCGTCGCCCATGGGTGTCGATGTTGCGTGGGTATTGACAATATCGATTCCCCCTGGACTTAAACGGGCTCGATTCAGGGCCAGGCGAATGCACTGTGCCTGCCGTTCCGCATTGGGTAAAACGGCATCGGTAGCGTCCGTATTCATGCCATAGCCGACGATTTCGCCGTAAATCTTTGCACCACGCCTTTGCGCATCCTCCAAGCGTTCGACGGTAAATAGACACCCGCCTTCACTGACAACAATTCCATTACGCTTGGAGTCAAAGGGTCGACTTACCCTATTCGGGTCGCCGCCATATCCCAGCGCTCCTTGGCTACGAAACCCAGCAAATATGCCAAAAGAACGAATACTTTCACTCACGCCACCCGCAATGGCTAGGTCTATTTCACCGAGGCGTAACATTTGGGCAGCCTGGATAAGTCCTGCATTTCCTGCTGCACAGGCGGCGCCGATGGTATAATGTGGCCCTTGGATGCCCAGCTTCAGATTAATTTCTCCGGCAGGATTATTAGCGATGGTTCTTGGGTTATGATAGTGGGCCCAAAATTTCACATCATAATTAAATTGTGCCAAATTAAAAACTTCATTTTCCGTCTCGACATTGCCATGTTCCGTGATTCCGACGTATACGCCCATGCGCGAAGTATCGATTCTTTCCAGTCGAATTCCCGTATCAAGCAGTGCTTCCTGGGCACAGAAAATACCGATGGAACCGGCTCGGGTACAATTGCGCAATTCCTTTTTAGTTTGATACTTTAAGGGATCGAAATCACAGATACCAACAGGTAATTTGCCCATGTAGCGCACCTCCACTTCCTGGATACGTGGGATTTCATGGAGCAAACAGTGGCGAAAATCGGTTAAACTATTGGCATTTGGTGCAGTTAGCCCCACACCGGTAATGACGATTCTTTCACGATCCATTATCAAATGGAATAACAATAGCGCGACAGATTGGAAGGAAAATGATTAGCTATCGCCGATAGGTATCGACTAAGCAACTGTTAGGTGCGATGGAGAATACGATATTTGTGGAGCCGATCGGTCTCGAACCGACGACCTCCACAATGCCATTGTGGCGCTCTACCAACTGAGCTACGACCCCGACGCTTTGGTTTTATGGCATTTTTTCATCGGGAATCAAGTAAGAAGTGCACCAACTAAGCTAAAAAAAAATACTTTTAAAAATTAAATTTTACTTGTTTTTTGCGAAATTTTACTATAATTGCGACCATGGACTTGCATATCATATCAAACGACTGCTATAATCAAGCAGCAAACAATGACATAAAAGCCATTCACGATGATGGCAAAAAAGCTAATGGTGGTCAAGGACAAAAATTTATGAAAGTCGGCGGTAAACTATGTATTATTAGTTCGCCAAAGGTCATTAAGCATCGTGAGGGAGAACCCATTAGAAATTTACTAAGAAAAGTGCTCAGGAGAAAAGAATCTCGTATAACTATGACACCGCTAAAACCGACAGGCATGGAGCAAGGAGGACAAAAGATAATGAAAGCTGAAACTTCCATTACATTTATATATAACAAAGGTATGTTCTTAGATGAAAGTGGTAAACGCTTCAAGGAAACTAAAGATGTACTCAATGCAACTAAGTCACAACTCGAAACAAAGAACCAAGCACTCAAGGACAAGAAACAAGCACTCATGAACGTCCAGAAACTAAAACCAAAGCAAGCGGACCAAGTGATAAAGAACAGTGGCCAAAAAGCAAAGAGCACTAGCGAACGCGCAGTTGCAAAACACTTAAAGGAAGACAAAAAAGACACGATGAGGCAAATTCTAGATAATATGATTCGGAAAAATGATATGACTCAGGACAAACCGCCGTACGCATGATTAGAATAAAAGATGCCCTTTGCATTTATAAACAACAAGGGCAAATTAAATGTAGCTCGTTAACGCACTAATTAAGATTCTCGCCGAGAGACTAAGTAATATTTCTCGGAGCTGTCCAATCAATGGGGCTAACACCTAACAACAGCGGATAGACAGCATCTTTATGATAGGAGAAAATGCTCGAATAGCAATAAATTCTTTACGCTTCACCATCCTCCATCACCCATTAATCATAGCCCCCCGAAATATCTCACCCTGGCGCGCCTCGCAGGATTCGAACTTGCAACCTTCTGATCCGTAGTCAGATGCTCTGTCCAGTTGAGCTAGAGGCGCCCACTGCTTTACGTTAAATAGAAAAAATAATTTGCAAGTATTTTGTTAATCGATAGCAGCGAAAAATTTCCCAAAAACCGTAATTGTAAATATAAAAAACATAACAATGATTAAATTAATTTAAACTTCAAATTGACGGATTTTGAAAGAAATTTATATTGCACCGCGCTATCAATGGCACGATAAATCAATGGAAAGGACTAAAAGAATGAAAAAAATAGTAAAAATAATAGCATTAGGACTCCTTAGCGGGCTATGGAAGCCTAGCATGTATGGAGCAATAACACGGGAAAACAATTCAGAATCACGGCCATATTGGTCTGAACGGACAAATACTACCGGCCTTGCCTTAAAGTGCATGGCATACAGCCAACGCCATCCCGATAAGCAAAACAATATCAATGAACTAATCAAAAAATATCCAAATACTATCCAAATATTAATGAAAATAGCCTGCGAAGACGATTATCGTACTCCCGGTATTTTTGATGTTGCAATACAGATATTAGACCAACACCAAGCAACTCCTGAAGCGTTAGGTGCACTCTTTGAAACTATTGCAGATATACCATATCCCTATGCAGAATTCGATATTCAAAGGTCGTTACCCATGGAAGCTCCCTATTCACCCACGATTAAAAAGACTATTATTTCGCTGAATACCTATCCCAACATAGGAATAGCTTTGAAAAATATATGCAAGAGTGAGTTGCGCGGCGAAGATTTCGCGATCTGGAAAAATAATCAATTCGGAAATGATATTGAACAGGGACGAATCGCTGAAATTAAAAGCGGAGTACAATGTAATCCTCGGAAGCGATCCTGTGTTAAAAAATCCCCAAAAGAAACATCGGAAGAATTTAGCATGTAAAATATACGCAAAACACATATAAAATTAAACCCCAGAAAATATCCGGGGTTTAATTCGTTATCCCTGGTTGCGGAATAAAGTTTGAGCACATTGACCCGTCTTATCCGCAACTTTCGAACTTACTTCATTGATGAAAGCCAATTGCATCACATACATTTGCAACGTTAATAGATCCGCAGTCGTAAAATTCGATCCATCTTTATTTGCCATAAGTTGATCGATGGAATTTATAATATTATTATATGCATCGCGCATCTCTTGGGCTGTATTATATACACCTTCTCCGGGAGTAACACGTTCTATCGATTTATGTTTCCAAAACCCAGCATGTTTCACTGAATTCACAGTCAAATCAACCACGTTACTACCCAGAACATTCTGAAATTCTTTTGATCTTCCAAATGCCGGTAAAACCCCATCATCGACTAGGATCACATTCGAGGGGAATCTTCCACCTCCAACAGTCATTGCTTGATCCACAAGCCGACCACCTACCACATTCACATCCATATTCTCATCCTTTCTTTATAATACATTCTGCTAATGCTATCGCATCCACATCTTTCCCATTTTCTTTTACCTGATTTAAAATAACGTAGCTTTCGCCTCTTCGCCCTACCTGATGCAAAAGCATTCCATAAAATGCTTTTGCTATTTCACTGTCAGGATTTATCCTCAGCGCTTTCTCCATAAGCAGTTTCGACGCCTCCGTATACTCCCCAAAAACCATTCGCATGAATGCATACGCAACGTAAAGCAATTCATTCTGCGGACGAGCAGCAATCACCCCTTCAAAGATAACTTCAGCATGTTTCTTCTTGCCACTTCCCGTCGCAACATATCCGATATTGACGAGCAAGCGAAGCATCTCCGCCGGAATTGAATCCTGCTTGAAATTTGTATCGTCGTAAAACAAAGATAGCATTGCCTTTAACGAATATTCTGTGTAATTTTCATCAATGTATCACCAACGGTACGTACAGTACCCGTGGCGACCGCTGCAACCGTACCCCAGGTCTGAACCATTGCTTGCAATTGTAAAAGCGTCCCCTGATCAATTTCCGAAGCATTACTACCTTCGACATTTTTAATAGATTCTGACAAACCTTTTTCATAGGCTACCATGTAACTCGAAAGCACCTTGTACATGTTGAAAATGCTCATCCTACCAGTCACCTCTTTAAGATCTAAATCGTCTGCTCCCTTCGTAAAACCCGGACCATCATATTTCGTATAATTGTTATAAGTACTATCCTCTCCCATATTTTTCCTTTTTTTAATTGTTAATGACCATTACCATTAATAGTCGACAGTTAGAAAGATATACAAAATTTAAAAAAATGCAATATATTTTATTTAAAATTAATAATCATTTCATGAGCACTCTCGAGTGCATTTTTCAGCTTCTCATATACCGAAAATTCTTCAGGCACTAAACCAATTGCAATGCGTTCTTTTATCCATTGCTGATATCGGGCAATCTCTTGTAATATCTCTCGACGATAACTTCCATCCCCATCGTTTAGTAGCTGACGCTCCATGTCGATCAATGTTAGACGCTTTAATTTCTTTGTATCAATATCCATCCTGCCCCTAGTGATTTATGTGAAAGTTGGCTACTTCCCGCAATGACAACCCATAATGCTTCCTATTACAATCATCGGCATAAAATTTGTCCCAATTGTGTTTATATTAGTATCCATTCTTCATTGAAAAATCTCCTCCAATGAAATTCAACAATCTCTCCAACAATCGACTCGATCCACTAGATCAAATTGAAATTCAGTTTAATTTCTTCTTCCGCGTTTTTAATGATCACACTATCCTGCTCGATGTGATCGATAACGTAACCACTGGGTAACACAGATCCCTGGAAGTACTTATTCCCATCTTTAATATTTATCCAATCCAACCCTTGATTACTGAAGTTTACGCTATCGATCTTTCCGCCAAAAAATTTTTCAATGGTCAAATTCCGATCCGTCGACACGGAAATCGCAAAGCCTAGCTGCGCTTTTTTCTTAAATGCTTTTTCAAGTTCACTCCGTGTCTCAGCCCAATTTTCTTTGTCGTTGTCGCTAATCGTCCCCCTAATCTCCACGCCCAGATCATTGACACTAACTTCTAACTTTTCTTTAAATTGATGCTCTAGGAGAATGTCCTTTGCAATTTTGATTGCTGAATCCTTAACCAATACTTCGTCTTTAATATCGGTTACCCCTTTTATGGACCTTATTTCTGCTTCTAATTTTTCCCAAATTTCTACCTTTTTGATGTATCCCATTGCGACAATTTCACCAAATGTTTCTGATCTTTTAAGGACAACATTTTGCTTTGACTGTTGCACGATTTCAGTGGCCCTATTGACCAGTTTTTCCATGCAGAAAACCTTTATCGAAATATCTTCCCCAATATTTCTCACAGTTGTTTTCACCGCTGACGAATCATTCAAGGTATTCACATAGCCCACTACGGAAACTGGAGAATCTTCACCTGCCTTCGAAACCTTTAATTTTGCATTGAGCTTTAAATCAGCGATCGCCTTTCGAACGCGATTTTCAATGGAATCCGGTTTAGATGGAGGCGTCGCTTTGTAATCTCTCCACAATACGTACCCAATTGATCCGGCCACAGTAATCGCACAACAGACAATAAAACCTGCGGAGTAACGAATGATTTTTTGTTTAAACGTTAGCTTTATTTTACCTACCTTATCCGCCTGCACCGCTTTTCGATCCTTCAGCTCCGTTTCTTTTATATCTTCTGCTGCTTGATCTTTAATTTTATCGGCTCCGCTTCCGGACCCTTCTTCGATGGTTTCCGCATTGGGTTCCGGTAATGCACTAAACGTTGCAACTTCTTCCTCTATTTTTTCCAATTCCGGAAAATCGCCCAGTGAAACGGCTTGCCAATGTTCGCTTTCAGCCTCCCCCATCATCATGTGCGTTGCACCAATCGTAATGAATTTGAAGTTATCAATCGTAGCCGATTCACGCAGTAATTTCCCATCAATGAAAACATTTCCATCGAGTGGCGTGATAAAAATACGACCTTCGGAAGGCTTGAATTTTGCGTGTCGATCGGCAACCAAGGCATCGCTAATAATGACATCACATTCATCCGTAGCTCCAATGATAATTTCCTCTTCCGGGATATCAAATTCCGCTCCCTGATGCGGCCCAGATAACACTTTTAGCAACAGTCCCATCGAATCAAGTGAAGAAAAGCTAATGAAAAAAATAGCCACAGTCAATATTTAAGAAAAATTTTACGCAATAGCATGTTTTCATTGCCATTTCCATATGGATTTATACATTCCTAAATGGATGGAGTATTAAAATGTCGCAAGTTGAAAAAATCCAGAAAAAGAATAATATGTCGCGAGGGAACGCTATTGTGGGCCCCCAAGGAACTTACCGCGGACAACCCGTAACAATAATTCAAGATTTGGTACCTTCGGCGATTCAACTCGCCAGTAATGTTGCCGGATTCGAAGCGACAAAACAAAAATCGCGTAACTCTATTCTTAATCGCACAATCGTTACAAAAAAAATTTTCAAAGAAAAAGAAAACATTCTCGCGACTTATACGGAACGCCTTGGGCAACAAAAACAGTCCCCAAAATATAAGGAAACCTACGGCGAATTAAGCCGCATGCAATATAAACCAGAATACGAACGGGAAGAAAATCAGGACGAATTGCGCAATGTGCTGCTCTATAAAGTCTCAGAAGCCTTCGGCGAAGTTACCGAACAGGATAACGTTTTGGAATATGCTATCGCGATGAACGACATTGAGCGTATCAATTTCGAAACGGAAATCGGACAGGTAAAAAAAATGATCACATTTTTCAGCGAACCCGAGAAAAATTTTATCAATATTGGTTTTGCAAACACGGAACGGATGAATTGGATCAATAAATTAACATCACTCGAAAAAAATCTCCATACCAATAATTTACTCAAAAAACAACTGCTCCGTGCCCAGGAACTTCTGCAAAAAACACATAAACGGGAAATTCGTGATGGCTACAATTTGATTCCTAAAGCGGCGACAATTCTTAATCAACAGTACGGCGATGATGGAAATGCGCCGAGTGCAGTAAGTTTAGCGGTGAGCTATCGCGATGAGGTTCTCAATATGAAAAATCCACTCGATGTTTTCGAAATATTTATTTTACGCCAGGAAAAGAAACGTGAAGACTTTCGAATGTACCTCGATTCGATGATTGCGCTATTTGGCATCGATATGGCCTCCGCGAATCCTTCCCGCTCAAAAGAAGAGTTGCGCAGTGTGCGAGATGGCCTATTTCATATCGAAATTTGCGGACAAATCTATGATAGCGTGGGTGCACTTGGCCATGATATTCGCCGCATATTTGAAAATGCTAAGAAGTAGCTTCATGAAAAAAAATTTGACAAAGCCAATGGAATCGAAAAGGCTCGAGGTAGAGGGAGGGGAGACGGTAGTCCCTAAATCGCGTATAATTTTTGCCCAAAAACCTTTTTACATTGCTTTGACTTCTGGCCAAGTGGTATGAACAAAGGGAGATAGTTAAAATGACGACAAAGGAACAACTTACTGCCACACGGGAACTCGTAAAATTAACCCAAGATGCTTTTACGAGTAGTCAGCAACTCATGAATCTTCTCGACCTATTTTATCCGAAAGCTACGGCGACCCTTGAAATTGCCATTTACACACTCAATCAAACCATTGAGTTGATACGCAATTTACCCGAAAAATTTTTCAAAGATGATCAATCGCAGGCACAATTTTTAGTGACTGCGCAAAAAAAGCTCGATGAACTGATTCTTCAGGAGGAAGAGTTTGCCGGCGAAGCGTTTTTAATGGAAGGGCAACGCTAAATGGAAAAGCATATAGGGGAAGCACTTGCAATAATTGGGCAAAAAATGGGATTTATGAATTTCACAACGAATGCATTGGGCATGATTCATCTATCGATTTCGAATATTGGGGAGCTATTCATCGACGTGCAGCAGCCGAATATTTTTCTTTATTTGCTCAACGAATTCCAGGTAATGAATTTCGAATTAATTTCGACGGCATATATTTTCTGCGAATCCAAAGCGAATTACAATTTCACCACGAATCCGGTTTTACAAGGGGAGAATGCCTTAGGGTTTGCGATTAGGATTGGCGAGGAGTATTTCACGCCGATTGCATTAGAAGAGGCAATCAACCAGCTCATGGACATGGCTTCTCGTCTGAAGCAATTTGCCGAGCATTTATAGGATATTAAAAATTCAAACAGAAAGGAAGGGAAAGATGAGTACAGCGAAAAAGGAGAGCAATGAAATTACGGAAAACTTCGATTTAGATTTTGGAATTACGAGTATTACGAAAGGAACGGATCACCAGAAGCGGATGAAATTGCCAATAACGAGTAGTTTTGATCCAAGCGAAGGGAAGATAGAAGAGAAGCTCAAAAAGGTTTTAAGCATTGGGACCATTGATGGATTAGTGATGCAGCTTTTGCGGCCGGAGATCAAAGATCGGAGTTTATTGACACCCGTACATTTTCGGGCAAAGATCCGAGAAATTCGGGAATTACTAAAGGTAAACCGGGATCAGCGGATGGGCATTAATCCTGAGCTTTATGCGCGCATCGATACATTGCTGCAGGAGGAGGAAGAGAAATCCGAGCTTCTCGACCAATACCGCCACATGTTACTATTGGGGTAGTAAGAAGGTGGAAAATTTTCACTAATAGAGTTTTTCCACTCAAAATGAAATTTTTCTACTTGCGATAGATTTTTTCTACTCGCGGTGGAATTTTTCTATTTACGGTAGAATTTTTCTACTCGCAGTGGGATTTTTCTACTCACAGTGGAATTCTTCTATTTGCAGTGAAATTTTTCTACTCAGAATAGAATTTTTCTATTCGCAGTGGAATTCTTTCACTTACAGTGGATTTTTTCTACTCAAAATGAAATTCTTCTATTTGCGGTGAAATCCTTCTACTCATAGTAGAATTCTTCCACTCGCGGTGGAATTTTTCTACTTACGGTAGATTTTTTCTACTCACAGTGGAATTCTTCTATTTGCAGTGGATTTTTTTCACTCACAGTAGAATTTTTCTATTCATAGTGAAATTCTTCTATTTGCGATGGAATTTTTCCACTTGATGTGGAATTTTTCTATTCATAGTGGAATTCTTCTATTTGTGGTGGAATTTTTTCACTTGCGGTAGAATTTTTCTACTCAAAATGAAATTCTTTCACTCACAGTGAAATTCTTCTACTTACGATGGAATTCTTCTACTCTCAGTAGAATTTTTCCACTCGGAATGAAATTCTTCCACTTACGGTAGAATTTTTCTATTCAGAATGAAATAATTCTATTCACGATGGAATTTTTCCATTTACGGTGGAATTCTTCCACTTGAAATAGAATTTTTCTACTCGCAGTAGAATTCTTCTATTCGCGG
>JAIRZB010000057.1 GCA_031267435.1 Puniceicoccales bacterium
TCGGCGATAGGGAAAGTGAAAATCGCAGCGTTTCCATACGTTCCCGTCGCGATAGGACACTCGAAGGTACCCATCCTGTTGATGAAGCAATCAACTTTATTTTAGAAGAAATTCGAACGTAACGTTTATTTTAATGGTAGCTAAACCCCCAAGGGCTACGCGCCCTTAGAATCCCCGCCAGGGGATCCATCCCCTGGACCTGGATTACGGCCGGTACCTCGGGCATCAGCCCGCGGTACCGGCCGACCAAGGGGCCTTGCCCCGCCCGCGGCTTCGCCGCGGGCGGGTCTTTATTAAGTAATAAGCAAAAGCAAGGGGAATCCTTCCCCTTGCATCCCCTTGCAAGGAACACAGTTCCTTGACCTGGGAATCCAGGCCCGCGGCGTAGCCGCGGGCCTGGACAAAGGACCGGCACGGCCAAGCCATGCGAAATTTTCGCATGGTTTGGCCGCATACCGAGGTCAAGGAGTCCGTGACTCCTTGCGGGGTCACGGGGCGGAGCCCCGTGGCAAGCCTCCTTGCGGGAGTCCAGAGGGCGGAGCCCTCTGGGGAAGCCTCCTTGCGGTTCACAAACTATAATTTCGCGGAGCAACAGACACGACAAATTCTCCCTTTATGGTTAAATTTTTAATATTTTCGCAAATTTCTTTAATGGGAGCTGTTAGAATTATCTCATGAATTTTCGTCAATTCCTTACAAATAGCAACGATACGATCCGGGCCATAAATATCGAAAATATTACTCAAAAATTTCTCAATTCTATGACAAGATTCATAAAAAATCAACGTTGCATCAGCGGTGGCATATTTTTCAAGAATTCTAATGCGTTCGCCTTCCCTATGCCCTGGAAATCCGAGAAAAAAAAAGCGATGGGTCGGCAAACCGGTAGCCGAAATTGCAGCCGTTAGAGCGCATGGACCCGGAATGGGAATCACATTGATGCTATTTTTTTTACATTCTCGGACAATACGAAAACCTGGATCACTAATCGTCGGTGTTCCCGCATCACAAATAAGCGCAACTTGAGTCCCTGCTTTAATTTTCTGAATTAAATACTCCGTCTGGGATCGTTCATTTTTGTCGTGATAGGGAATGAGTGTCGCTACAATATTAAATTTTTTTAATAAATTTACGGAAGTACGCGTATCCTCACAGGCAATAATAGGACACTGTTTTAAGGTCTCGATAGCACGAAAAGTAATGTCGTCCAAGTTTCCAATGGGCGTTGCAACAATAAATAATCGGCCCTGATTCATGAGTTTTTCATCAAATAAAAATATATTCCTTAATTATAATTACACCTACGGGTAGCGCCAAAATCAAACTATCCATCAAATCCAATATTCCACCAATTCCAGGAATGATATGGCCGGAATCCTTTTCTCCAGCAAGGCGCTTGAATCCCGATTCAACAAGATCTGAAATGAGTGCGACAATCGCAATAATTATCGATAGGATGGCAATTTTTACTTTTGTAAAATTTTTCGGCCAGGTATTTCCACAGCAAAAAGCAAAAACATAGCCAATGATAGTAGAAAATAAAACAGATCCAAGCAATCCTTCATATGTCTTCTTTGGACTAAATACCGGCGCCAATTTATGTTTTCCAAATTTATAACCAATCAACAATCCGCCAATATCACTAAATTTGGTTACCACGATGACCCATAGAATAAGCAATAAAGGAAGATTGGCTTCCCCAAATAGTAAAAATTTAGGAATAAATGAGACGGGAATAGAAAACATAATTGGAATGTAAATAAATCCAAAAATTGTAGGTAAAAAAACACTTTTTAAATGCTCAGGCTTTCCCGTTATAATCAGAAAAAAAGCAAAAATAGTAACGGTTATAACAAACATGGATAGAATATAATTGAAATCAAAAAATCCTTCCCGAGAAAAAAAACTTTCCAATAAAACAATGGTTCCAATTGTTGTAGCACTTTTTTTATATGGCTTCCAATCAATTTTTTCCATGAGTTGGTACAATTCCCACTGAGCCAAAGCGGAACATAGCGCCAGTAGCAAAATACCTCCCAAAATACCCATTATTTCGAACGCTAGCGCTATCAATGTGCATAAAATAATGGTACTGAATATTCTTTTTTTCATAAATTATTTCCCGAAATTTCGTTTCCGTGAGCGATATTCGTCAAGAATCATGTCAAAGTCCTGTTGTGTAAATTCCGGCCAATGCTTTTTAATAAAAAATAATTCCGCATAGGCAGACTGTAAAAGTAAAAAATTACTTAATCGCTGTTCTCCAGACGTTCGAATGAAGAGATCGACGTCGGGAATGTCGCCGGTATCCAATTGTTTCCGAATGCTTTCCCAGGAATAATTCGGAAATTCATCGGGAAGAATTTTTTTTATCGCACGTACAAGCTCATCGCGACTGCCATAGTTGATCGCAATTGTTAAAAAAAGTTTTGTATTATGGCGCGTCTTTTCCTGAATCGCCGTAATTTTGTCCCGAAGATCATTTTTAAGCGGCGCCAAATCGCCGATAAAATGTATGCAAATGGCCTCCTTTTGTAAAAATGCTGCGTAATGATCAATGGATCGAGCAAATAATCTCATCAAATAAGTAACCTCGTATGCAGAACGTTGCCAATTTTCCGTGGAAAAAGCAAAAAGTGTGAGATAAGGAATTTTTTGTTTGATAGCCACTTGGATAATTTTACTCGCCCTATACACACCACGTCGATGCCCATAAAATATGGGAAAGCTATTCCTTTTCGCCCAACGCCGATTGCCATCCATGACAATCGCAACGTGTACTGGATCTCGCGAAAACATTTTTCCATAGAGTAAATTTTATGGGGCACAGCAAGTGAATTTTTGTTTATGGTTCCCCATGGGGCTCCGCCCCATACCCCGCAAGGAGTCACGGACTCCTTGACCTCGATATGCGGCCAAACCATGCGAAATTTTCGCATGGGTTGGCCGCAGGCGGCCTTTTTTATCCAGGCCCGGCGCTTCGGCGC
>JAIRZB010000019.1 GCA_031267435.1 Puniceicoccales bacterium
TTAGCTCCATCTTCAACCGCGTCAATCGCATCCCGTATGCGTTGCTCCGGGGAAGGATCCAGGGCTGATATGACTTTAACCAATAGAGATTTTTCTTCCGATGTATGCGGCCTCCCTGGAGACAATGAGCAAAGGAGGTTTATTTCGCGGAATCTTTCGAAATCAATATCCATCTGGTGTAGTTCCTCTGAAGAAAACTTCTCTTTAAATTCTTTTGCTATCGGAAATAGCTCACCACACTGCCCATTATTAAGCCGATTACGACTCTCTTCATTGTGCAAGGTGGAAGGAGCAGGTACTTCTTGGTCCGAAGTGGAAAGTACTTCTTCGGAAGTGTTCAATAAAAATGCCTTTAAGCTTTCTGTTAAATGGCGCTGATATTTCCCATCGGCAGGACTTTTACCTTCCGCGAAATCTCTCACCTTTTGACTTAGGGCTGAGTATAGTGGGGCTAGGTCCTCTGAGGGCGGTAGGACATCACTATCTCCATCACTATCCAAATATTTTGCTTCCTCCGATGTTCCGTGGTCGATCAGTAATCTTACGATTTCAATATTTTCGTGCCTTAGTGCACTATGTATCGCCCACTCTATGTCATCGGACATGTTTGCGTCGGCTCCATGGTCCAGTAAAAATCGTGCGATTTCGAGTCCTTTATTTTCTTCTAACTCAGCGGCAAGACGCAAAAATGAGGATCTGTTGACATATGTTATAGGCTTGTATGGCGAAATTATATCCACATTTCCTTCTTCGACAGCTGATTTTAGTATTTCGAACGCTTCTTCGGGAGTTTTAAATCCATCTTCGACCGCAGCAATCGCATTCCATATGCGTTGCTCCGGGGAAGGATCCAGAGCCCATGTGGCTTTATTCAATAGAGATTCTTCTTCCGACGTAAGCGGTCTCTCTAGAGGCATTGAGTAAAGGAGGTTTATTTCGCGGAATCTTTCGAAATCGATATCCATCCGATGTAGTTCCTCCAAAGAAAACTTCTCTTTAAATTTCTTTGCTATCGGAAATAGCTCACCACGCTGTGCATTATTGAGCCGATTGCGACTCTCTTCATTGCGTAAAGTGGAAAGAGTAAGTACTTCTTGGTCCGAAGTGGAAGGTTCTTCCTCGGGAATGTTTAATAAAAACGCCTTTAAGATTTCTGTTAAATGGCGCTGACACTTCCCATCGGCAGGACTTTTACCTTCCGCGAAATCTCTCACCTTTTGACTTAGGGCTGAGTATAGTGGGGCTAGATCCACTGAGAGCGGCAGGACCAGGTCGTTACTATCCTCACCACTATCCAAATGTTTTGCTTCCTCCGAATGTTTTTCTTCCTCGCTCGAATGCTCACTTTCGCTGGCGAGAGCCAAGCCCGTGGAGCACAAAACCACCCATCCCATCCTGATTAACCATCCTTTCGCATCCATACTAACGAAAGGATGTACGTTGTTAATGTTTTGTCAAGTTATTTCGAGCTATTTATACGTCTCATATTTTCTGTTTTCATATGTTTTTTATGTTGTTGACCTGCTGTTCCTCATTTTTTGTTGCTTCTGCACAAAACTCCTTGTATTGTCTTCGAATTTTGTTGTGCCTTGCTTTTTCTTGTTGCTTTCTTTTTTGCTTTGCTTTTTCCTGTGCTTCTTCTCGTTGTTTTTGTTCGTTAACCCATTTTTCTTTTTCTTCATCTGTCATTTTCGCCCACATTGCCAATTCTTCGGGAGTCAGGCTCGCCGGCTCATTTCTGCGTTTACGATTTTCCTGTACATTTCTCCCTATCTGAGGAATACGGGAACCTCGCGAATGCTGCGGACCTTGCGTGGCCTTACGGCAATCGAAGAGAGTGGAGGCGGGTGTTGATGAATGTTGGAAAATTTTTAGAAAATAAAAGTTTTCGAATTCGGACATGCCGTTCGCTCCCATCCTTTACTTTCAGCATTGGAATCATTTACGAATCTGTCAAACGAATTTATCAATTAAAAGTCCTCTGAACTTTATGGCGAGGACTTTTTGGGGGCCAGTAAAGAAAACATTGGCTTAACAGAAATTTAATGAAAATATATGTTTCAAAAAAAAGAAAAATTGTAATAATAGAGTAATACAGGGAAAAATTATGGGTGTAGGTTTAGGTTTAGATCCTCATCGAGGCGCTCCCAAAATAGTGGATACGCAAGCTCCCCCATCAACGGACGGAATAGCAGAATCGAGACAAGGAATAATTAAGCAAGGATCGGTGCATGGATCACGCAATCCATTCAAAAATCTGGCGGCCTCGTTCGTAAAGATGGCGACCTGGTTGAGCGGCAAACTCAAGGGAAAGGCAATGACAAGCCGAACCAAAGCAAAAACAGAGCCCCAAAGTTTTGACTCTAGTAAAAAGGCAGCGGTTGCAAAGCTCTCAGCCTCAGCCACAAAGTCTGCATCAATTGCCCCACCGACTCCAAAGCCCGAAGAGCTAAACAAGAGCCATGGTATTGGGCCTACAGCACCTGCAACTGGGGGCACAGTAATATTAGATGTGGAAAAAATGAGAGACCCAAAACTCATTGCCCAATCGGATGCTATGCGGCCAGAAGCGGACCTTCAGAGTGTTTTTGAAGGTATGGACCCGGACAAAGCAAAGGAAGCTGCTGGAGGACTAAAAGACCATCAGGAGTTAGGACTATTGGCCGGCGCCCAAAAGCCCGTCGCAAGCCCCCCAACGGCAGCTGCAACAGACCCAGCGAAATCGGCAGCGCCAGCAACAACCGCAGCCCCAGCACCAGCTGGAGGCTTGTCAATTGGTCAACGCGCAGAACATTACCAAAACGAAGCCCGTAAGGCAATAAAAGCTGGAAACCCCGAGTTGGCCCTTGCATGCCTTCAGAAGGCTAACGAAGAATGCAGCACCCCTGATGGTCGAAAAGCTTACCTGGCCATGAAAAAACCAGCTAGAGTAGCATTTCATGAGGAGCAAGAAAAACTTTATAACGAGCTTGGAAATTCTGAAGCTGTCCAACGGCATCAAAATCAAGCCACCGATGAACACTTTGGATTTGGCTCAACAGGCAGAGGTTCTTGTCGAGAACGAACCTCTAATGCAATAAATGACGGAAATCTCGACTTGGCCCTTGAATACCTTCAGGTGCTTGAGGACCAACGACAGCACACCCCCGAAGGTCGGCAAGTCTGGTGGGGAATGTCCAACGAAGCACGCTCGAATTATTTCGAAGCCATGGCTACGCTATGTGACAAGATTAATAATGAGTCGGGCAAAAAATTGGCGGAAAATATGCGTCAACTGGCCGCTGAGGCA
This sequence comes from Puniceicoccales bacterium, assembly GCA_031267435.1. Taxonomy (GTDB): domain Bacteria; phylum Verrucomicrobiota; class Verrucomicrobiia; order Opitutales; family LL51; genus LL51. Next base: position 3,290 of record JAIRZB010000019.1, read on the forward strand.
TTGAACCCACCTCCGCCAGCGCCAGCCGCAGCGCCAGCCGCAGCGTTAGCAAGTGCAAGTCTGTCAGAGATGCTAGCAAGTGCTATGAGTGAGCTAGAAAAGGTTGAAAACTTTACTAGCTGTACGCCCGAACAACAGGTATATATTAAAGAATATGCACGGCAAATGATCGAAGGTGGTGATAAACCAGAGTTTGCCATAGCCGTATGCAAAGACATGGCACTTCTCTATCAAGAAGGCATAGATAGGACGATGCCTGATGCCATTAATGTTGCAGGTACAGCTAAAAATGATCAACAAATGAGAACGAATGCTGTTGCGCAGTTGCGCGATATCATGAAAGCAAACGGAGGCGATTATGGTACTATTGCGAGTTATTTGCGGGCTCAACAAGAAGGTAGTGATAAGGCGCTATCTGTTGTGATGCGATATTTTTTAATGCAACAACGTCAAAATCCAGGTGAAGAGCGTTTTCTAGCGATAAATGAAGGGAAAATGAAGGAGGCATTTGAAGCATTTGAAGGAAATACAGAAGAATATGCTAAAACTGTTGCCATGTATAAAGCATTTACTGCTATTGCTCTAAATAAAGTTGGTTTTGAAGGTCGTAATCCTCAAAATCACACATGTACTGTTTATCGTGGGATGTCGACTGAAGCCTTGAATGCAGCATATCCGGGTTATGATCAGAAACGAGACGGGGATACTTTTACGATCAAGCACAATCCACTGGAATCGACATCTATTGGAGGTCCGATTGACACTTTTAATGGTCCGGGAAAGGATACACATACGACGGAAGTTCCTTTCAGTAGAGTTCTTGTAGCTTATTTTATGTCGCCGGAAATGTGTGCTTCTTTTTGTGCCACAGAACATGAATTTATTTGTGATTTAGTTGGTATTCCTGCCAAGATTAAACATAATTAAACATAATATTTGACTTATGTTCAATATGGTTACCTTGAATAAAATCATGGGTGACGTAGGAGAGATTGATAATAATTATGTGAAAGAATCACCGATTGAAATCGTAGAGATTTTGCCGATGGGTATGGTCGAAATGAAAATTGGTCGTAAATTAGCAAGAATTTGTGAACCGAAACCACAGTTTCTCCAAAAAGGAGTTGTTTTTTTAGTGACTCCTGACGTTGGGAGTTGTGATTGGGAGAATTTGATTTCATGCGATCTTCCTGAAAGGAATGGGTTAAAAGGGTTTACAGATGATCCTCGCTTGGTAGATATAGGGAAACAAGTGTTTACTGGTGAATCATTAAAATTAAAACCAGGGACAATTATTCCTCCCTTAAAAAAGGAATAGGCGTTAGTTGGGATATGTTTAGGAGGTATTCTGTTGATCATAGGTAAGGGGAGATTTCGTTCCCATTCCGAACACGATCGTTAAGCCCTAAATCGCCGATGGTAGTGCCGCCACGATAGGATGCGAGAGTAGGTCGTTGCCAGTATTCCAGTCAGGTGCTGCGCGCCGAGCTGAAAAAAAGTCAAGGAAGCTGCGACTCCTTGCGGGGGGCACGGGGCAGAAAATAAAAGCTACACGCCCTTAAGAATCCGGTCCCGGGTTCTCGCCCGAGATTGCGGGGAGCCGCAGGGCTGCACCCATGGTGGCTTCATACTATTCCCCAACGCTAGTACTTTTTAATCTCCAGATGTCTTTGGCATACTCTTTAATGGTTCTATCGCTGGAAAATTTTCCCAGGAGGGCCGTATTTAAAATGGCCATTTTCGCCCATTGGGTTCGGTTCTTGTAGGCATCGTTGATGCGGCTGTGCGCCTTGCAATAGGCGCGAAAATCCGCTAAAACGCAGAAAGGATCATCGATAATAAGACTTTCTGCGATTTCTTTCATCGGGTTTTCGCCATTCGGTGTAGCAAAGAAATCAGAACGCATCCAATCGAGGATCGCTTTCAATTCCTCGTCATTGTTGTAATAGTTTTGTGGGCTGTATCCGTTATTTTTCAGAGCGGCGATTTCCTGTTCCGTATTACCAAAGATGAAAATATTTTCATTGCCCACTTCCTCTAAAATTTCCACATTCGCACCGTCGAGTGTGCCGATTGTGCATGCGCCATTCAAGGCAAGTTTCATGTTTCCCGTTCCGGAAGCTTCCTTGCCGGCTGTGGATATTTGTTCCGACAGGTCCGCTGCGGGGATGATCTTTTCGGCAACCGTTACGCAGTAGTTGGGAATAAAAACGACCTTAATCTTGCCATTGATTTCCTGATTATTATTGATAAAATCAGCCGCAAGATTGATGGCGTGGATAATTCTTTTTGCCATAACGTATCCCGGCGCTGCCTTGGCACTAAAGATAAAGACACGCGGATGAACGGAGTCATCATTGGGGTTTCTAGCCACGCGGCGAAACAGTGCGAGAATGTGTAAAAGATTGAGGTGCTGTCGCTTGTATTCGTGTAGGCGTTTGATTTGGACGTCAAAAAGCGCGTCGGGATTGATCTCGATATTCAATTTTTGTAGGATATATTCCGCCAGCGCAGTCTTATTGGCATGCTTAATCGCCATGAATTGTTCTTGAAATATTTTATCATTTGCAAATTTTGTGAGCTCTCTGAGTCGATCTAGATCGGTTATCCAATCCGGACCAATCTTCGAGTCAATGAGTTTGGAAAGTTTGGGGTTGCAGAGTTTTAGCCAGCGGCGCGGCGTAATACCATTGGTTTTATTGTTAAATAATTTGGGATAAAGTTCGTGGAAGCTCGGGAAAAGCTGCGATTTAAGTAATTCCGAGTGCATTCGTGCAACGCCGTTTACCGAATGGCTTCCTACGACCGCCAGATGGGCCATGCGAATGACGGGATGTTCGCCTTCCGTAATGATCGATAATTCCCGTTTTTTTTCATCATCATTGGGCCATTTTTGCGCCACATCTTCGTCGAGAAAACGGCGATTGATTTCGCAAATGATCTGGTAATGCCGAGGTAAAACTTTCTGGAAAAGTTCCACACTCCACGTTTCGAGTGCTTCCGGTAAAAGCGTATGATTGGTGTATGCGAAAATTTCTTTGCAAATGCTCCAGGCTTGTGGCCAGGGCATTTTTTCTTCATCGATAAGGACACGCATCATTTCGACGATTGCGATGGTTGGATGGGTATCGTTGAGTTGTAGCGCTACCGTTGCTGTTAGGTTTGACCAGCCGTCATTGAGATTTTTATAGCGCCGAAGAATGTCTTTTATCGAGCAGGCTACAAAGAAGTATTGCTGCATCAGGCGAAGCTCTTTCCCCTGGGCAGTGGCGTCGTTGGGGTAAAGAATTTTCGAAATGGTTTCCGTTTCAACCTTATCGCGGACCGCCTGGATATAATCGCCACGATTGAAGTTTTCCAGGTTGAATTCTTCCGTTGCGTGGGCTTCCCATAGGCGTAAAAAATTGACGGTTTCGGCGCCGTAGCCCACGATGGGGATGTCCCAGGGAATTCCAATGATATCCTGGGTATTTTCCCAGATAGGAACCCAGTCGCCTTGCTCATTGTAATGGCTTTTAACATTGCCATATAATTTGATGCGTTGGGCATTTTCGGGGCGGGCAATTTGCCACGGACTTCTTCCCGCGGTCATCCAATTGTCGGGATGCTCTACCTGTTTGCCATTGGTAATTTCCTGTCGAAATAACCCAAATTCGTAGTGAATGCCATAGCCTATGGCAGGGTAATTGAGTGTGGCGAGGGAGTCGAGAAAGCAGGACGCGAGGCGACCGAGTCCGCCATTACCGAGTGCGGGATCCTGTCCTTCGTCAAAGGTAAGATCCAGGTCTTGACCTAGTTCTTTGAGTGCTTCGCGCATTTCCTCGAAAATTCCTGAGTTGTACAAGTTATTTTTCAGCAAGCGCCCAGGAAGATACTCGAGCGACAGGTAGTACAGTCGGCGAATATTCGATTCGTGTTGAGCCCGCTGTGTTTTAATATAGCGGTTAAGAATTTTATCGCGGATGGTATAGCAAGTCGCGAGCCACCATTCATATGGCGATGCCGAAGTTTGTTCTCGAGCGAGTCGGCATTCCAGATGGTGTAGGATGGTCTCTTTCAATTCTTTAGCCGTTGCTTTTATAAAAGAATCCGATGCCCGTGTGTCTTTGGATGTATCCGTACAGCACCCACAGCTGCCGTCCGATCGATTTGCTTTTTTTGTACTATCGCTACAGGATTTAACTTGTTCCATAAATATCCCCTAGTAACTATTATTTAATTTTTTCTTTTTGCCAATAAAAATATTACATTTAGATTTGTGGAAAAAACGAAAATGTTACGATGATGTTTTGGCGGAAGTATATGGCGAGGTGTATTCTATTGGTTTTAGTTTTATTGGGTTTAGTGCGGACATACGGAGCGAGAGATCATCGCCGGACGTGTTCATCTACCGTTGCAGGATCCATGGAAAATAAGATCCAGCCGATCAAGGATGTCGTTATCACCACTAAAAAAAATCGCGATTTTGAGTATTTGTCGACGATTTGGCGCTCATTCGGCGGAGGTCCCTATCAGCTCAATTGTATCGGAGACCATCGAGAACAGCGCTATGTTCTGGGGAGGGATTCGGGGCAAGACTTTGCCGGAACTTATATTATAGTCGTGCTCCATGACTCGCTAGAAAAAATCGCGGAGCATGGGAAATTAATGGTATGGTATGTGGTGCTCGGTGAGTTGGACCCCCGGTGTCTGACTTATTTTTTGCCGAAAAAAAATGTGGCCGACGATCGGGAAATTTTTCTTCGTTTAGATGCCTCATGCCAATTTGTAGAGAAAATTGTTGCCTGGAAAGTCGTCATTCAATCCGGCGAAAAGGAATATGCACAGTCAAGTTTACTTTGGAATAAACTGGTTCAATAGACAAAGTCCTTCCGATGTTTGCTAGGCAATGGGTGTTTTCATATTAGCCCTTTTGCGCATAATATTCCAAGAAATTTTTCGTACTATTCTTGCTTTTTCTTGGAACTATCCAAGCTATTCCGAGTTTGCTTCGCGGAATTTTCTGTTAAAACTTGTAAATCAATCCCTTGCCTGGAGGCGCGGGCGCGAGGGGCAACTTGAACGTTAAATCGTAGGTTGGATTGGCATTTGAGATCATTTCGTCCCGCTCATAATCTTGCTTTGTTTTGTTGTCATCAATTTGGGATAAGGCATGGGTTCCATCATTTTTGGTGGTCCAATATCCTTCTTTCACTCCCTAGGAAGGGAGACTCTCGTTTAGGTAATAACTGGTTTTCTGCGTAATGTCGTTGTTGTAAGGATAGTTATGCCGAACGGTTGAGGTATGTGTTTAGGTAGATTGGCGATTGACATCTTTTTTTAAGCGTTAATGAAGGGAATCGGATATGTTTATTTGTAAATCAAGGATTTTGATCGAATATCTAGGGAAGTTTCTGTTGTTAGAGCGGCAATTTGGTGATCGGTCAATGTTTATTTTACCCGGTGGAAAAGTTGAGCCTTTCGATGAGACACAGAGTGAGGTGGTTCGCCTACTTAACAATGATGGTGCGGAGCGCAATTACGATGATGTTTTGCTTAATACTATTCGCCGCGAAGTCTATGAAGAGTTGAAAATTAATCTGCCTCACGTTATTGATTATTTTTGTAGCAGCTTCTTTATTAATACGCAGGAAGAACAGGTTATTGATGTTGTGTTTTATACGGAGTTGCAAGAACGTCCAGAGATTATTGTGGACGGTACCGAAGTTGAGTCTTTTGTCTGGATGGATCAAAAGGAGATATTGAACTCGGGCCAGGTCCATGACTGGCTCAAGAAAGCTCTAAAAATCTTTGATCGCGTCGATTGATATTATTCTTTTGTATTCTTTCGACGAATGAAGCAAATAGCTGATGAGTTAGTTTTTAGATACAAATATCTTTTTTTAGTGTGTCGTCGAAATTTTGTATCCGATCAAAAAGCATGGGGTCGTTATTTTCTTCTTTAATTTCAATAAAATCCTTGTCTTCTTGGTCTCCTCGGAAATCTATGTAATAGGCATGTGCCTTAATTGTTTCCAAGCTCTCTGATAGAAGATTGTGTAGTTGTGAAGATTTTTCTTGCGGCGAAATATCGCAATCAATAAAAATAGCTTTTTCTTCCCTAAAAAGTTTGCACTGTTCGGTTATTATTTTTGCCATTTCTTCAATGTTCATATTGCAAAGTGGAAAAATGCTTTTAAACTGGCAAGATTCTGGCAGAAGGTTTGTCTCTTTTTCGCTTTCATTGCAAATAACAAAAACAACTTCAAAGACGAAGTTGGCACTCATTTCTCGATTACTATCACGGGCGATGGAAGCTTCTGTAACTAAAAAGTACGTCATCTCATCCTTCATATGCTTTATAACTTTATGTTTTTATATGATATGTACAGATAAAAGTGTTGGTTGCGGGACTTTTCGTAAAAACGGTTTATTTTTTGCTGGTATTGTTGTTTTTAGAAAGTTTGACTATATTTTCCTTGACAGGTAGATTCAATTCAAATAGAGTATAAACAGTATCGGAGTCGTTGCGCCCAGGCGAGAGTGGGAGCACTGTTCTTTGGTTGAAAAGGAATACAAGATGAAAAAGTTATTAACAATTACAAGTAGTTTGTTGGTTGCAGGGAGAATGTTCGCTGAATTCTCAACGCATGCGCTGACAGTTGATTCTAAGATTGAATTTAATACGGCTCGCGTAAGCGAGGGACGTCGACTGGGGGATCATAATTTTGCGCCCAGTGTTGAAGTAGGGGTTCCTGCGTTAGGTGTTGGTGAATTTTATGTTGGCATCGATGGTTATTTGATTTTTGATCAGCAAAAAACCGCAAGGGAGCTGTCTCATAGTAAGACAGATGCTAAGGGACGGGATGAAGTTGCTCCCTATGTTGGCTTTTCCTATGATGTAAGTGATATGTTTACCATTGATCTCGGGTATACCTATCACCACTATAGCGATAAAGATGCCTGGATTACGGAAGTCGCTGGTCGGCCATTTAAGTTGTTCGACGGGGATGGTAAAATTAAGGTTCCGGCCGGTGAGGATGAGGATGCGAAAAGTATGTCGGTGGAAGAATTTAATGGGGGTGAGAAGAAGGATGAACTATGGGGGCAATCGGGTGATAATCTTGGGGCTAAGCGTAGGGGGCATGAGATTTTTGTTGGAGGAATGATCGATGTGCTATTAAGCCCTGCGGTTTATTTTGCCTATGATTTTAGTCAGAAGAAAGCTAATATCGAGGGGACACTCAGTTATACCCTTGATTTAGGGTCCGTTGGTGCTAATGGTTTTGCGATTGATTTAGGCTCAAAGGTTGGTTATAGTCGCGTTAATAAGCCCTACGGAATCAGTCGCACCACCCAAGTTGCTTTTGCGAGGTATGATAATGATGGTAATATCGCTGGGGTGCAGTCTGGTGGTTTGTTTGATAAGAAAGGTTGGGGGTACATTGGCGCTAATGCCGATTTGGTATATGCTTTGAATGAGCATACGAAGGCGCGTGCCGGTGTTGGTCTTTCTTTGAATAATGCTGGGAAAAATTCATGGATAAACGATTTTAATTTTAAAAAACATAATGTTTGGTTTTCGTCCGCCGTGGAGTTTTCCTTTTAGGAGCGTGTGCGAGTTGGGTGATGCTTGGGGAGGGCGTTTGGTTTGATGAGGGCAGATTGCCCTCTTTTTGTATTTTTGTGTTATATTTTCTTGACGAGCGGTGGTCTGTGTTTATGGCTGTCATATTTGTAAAGTGATGTGCAAGATGAAAAATTTATTAATCGTTGTTGGTGGTATATTGGTTTCGGGATATGTCTGCGGTGGATTCCAGATGCCTACTTTAAGTGTGGATTCTAAGATTGAATTTAATACGGCTTCAATCAGTCGTGGGCGTTATTCGATGGGGAAGAATGTGGTGCCTAATCTGATTGTTGGTATTCCTGTTTCCGATTCCAGTAAGCTATCGCTTGGCGTTGAGGGGACTTTTAAGACGGATAGCGCAGCCCCCGGCGGCAATGATGTTTTATTTTTAATTGAGTTTCGCCATGATCTAACGGATTTATTTGCCATTACTTTTGGTTATAGCTATGATTACGGTGTCGAAAAGAATTGTAGTGTTCCTTCGGTCAATAACAGAGCGTTTGCTCTCGTCAATGGTGATGGGAATTTCATTCTGGACTCCAACGGTAACGATGCGGGTGGCCATGATGATGCTACGTTTCTTGCGAAGGATGAGGATGCCGTGCGTAAAAGTGTTCAGGCAAAGCGTTTTTATCATGAAGTTTCCGTGGGGTTGAGTGCTAATGTGCTATTGCATCCCGGAGTGTATTGTAAGTATGATTTCACTCAGGGCAGGGTAAATCTGGGTAGTCGTATCGGACATACTATTAATTTACATGGATTGGAGGCATCCGGTCTTTCTATCAGATTAGGTGCCGAGTTAGGATATGTTCATGTTAAGAAGCCTAACGGTATCGCCGGTACGACGCCTGTTATTTTTGAGACTCTGGGTGCGGATGGGGCACACAATGGTGTCGAAGATTATATCAGTAACTTGTACGGTAGGGAAAATTGGACCTATGTCGGCAGTAATGCGGATTTGGTTTACTTTTTTAATGAGCACGCGAAGGCTCGCGTTGGCGCTGCGGTTATTTGTAATAGTGCGGCAAATAATTCTTGGGTTAATGCGAATAACGGGAAAAAACATAAGGTATGGTTTTCGTCGGCCGTAGAATTTGCATTCTAAATGGATAATTTAGACGGAAGAATGGGATTAGATGCGACGAAAATAAAAGTTTTTTTGTTATTTTGCCTAGCAGTTTAGAGGGTGAGAACATTTTTTCTTGCATATTTCGGGTTAATTCGCAATCTGGGTAAACATTATGGAGCCGCTTAATTTTACGCCAAGATCGCAGCAAGTTTTTGTATTAGCGCGGCAGGCGGCTGATCGTATGCACAATAATTATGTCGGGACGGAGCATATTCTCATAGGATTAGTCGAGTTGGGGCAAGGCATTGCCGTCAATGTGCTTAAAAAAATGGATGTGACTTTGGAGGTTATTCGGGAAAAAGTTCAGAAGATACTCAAAGAACAACTGCGAGATTCTATTGCGCAAGCGTCTGTCCCTTTTATCGAGAATATGCCTTTTACTCCTCGAGTTAAAAAAGTGCTTCTTCTGGCCGCAAACGAAGCTCGTTCCTTGCAGCATCCCTATATCGGTACGGAGCATTTACTCCTTGGTATTTTGAGGGAAGGCGAAGGGATTGCTGCAAAGATTCTTGAAAAATTGGGTGTTAATGTCGATCGTTGTCGCCAGGAAATTTTAGAGGAATTGGATCCTAATTTTGCAAGTTCGCATGCAACGGAGGGTGATGCATTGGTATCTGAAGAATCATCTTTACCCGCGGAAGAAGGTCAGGTTACATCGATGCCAAAGTTGACCGCATTGCGTGCGTTTGGCCGAGATTTAACTGCGATTGCCAAGGAAAAAGAGCTGGATCCTGTGATCGGACGAACGAAGGAAATTGAGCGTGCGATCCAGGTCCTTTGTCGGAGAACAAAAAATAATCCGGCGTTGATCGGTGAGGCAGGGGTCGGTAAGACGGCCATTGTGGAGGGTTTGGCGCAAGCGATTGCCGACGAAAATGTTCCCGATGTGTTGATCGGTAAGAAAATTATTGCTCTCGATTTGGCATTGATGGTTGCCGGAACGAAGTATCGCGGGCAATTTGAGGAGCGTCTTAAGGCTGTAATGGATGAGATTAGGCGCTCAAAAAATATTATTTTGTTTTTGGATGAGTTGCATACCATTGTTGGTGCAGGGTCATCCGAGGGGGCGATGGATGCCTCCAATATTTTAAAGCCAGCGCTATCGCGCGGAGAAATTCAGTGCATTGGCGCGACGACGTTGGTGGAGTATCGTAAAAATATTGAAAAGGATGCCGCGTTAGAACGGCGGTTTCAATCGATTCAGATCGAACCCCCTTCCAAGGCGGATGCTGTGAAAATATTAAATGGAATTAAAGAGCGTTACGAAGAATTTCACAGTGTTTCCTACTCAAGTGAGGTTATCGATTGGGCCGTTCAGTTGTCGGATCGTTACATTAGTGGGCGGTTTTTGCCCGATAAGGCGATTGATATTATCGATGAGGTGGGGGCGCGAGCTCGTATCAATTCCATGAGTCGCCCATCGAAAATTGAAAAACTTTCTCAAAAAATTGAAAATATTTGTCGCGAAAAAGAAAAGGCGATTGCTGAGCAAAAGTTTGAGGAGGCTGCGAAATTTCGTGACGAAGAGAAGCAGTTACGGGAAGAACAGAATAAGGCTCTTAAGAAATGGCGTAATGATAAGAAATCAGTTTGTATTAATATTACAAAGGAGGATATTTGTAGGATTGTTTCCGATTGGACGAAGATTCCATTAACGCGCATAGAGCAAACGGAAAGTGAAAGACTATTGCATATCGGAGAAGAATTGCGTGGTGCAGTCATTGGGCAAGAGGATGCGACCGAGGTTATTGCACGCGCATTGCGGCGCTCACGTTCAGATTTAAAGGATCCTAAGCGCCCAATTGGTTCTTTTTTGTTCCTTGGTCCGACGGGGGTTGGAAAGACTCATCTCGCAAAGGTATTAGCGGAGAAAATGTTTGGTAATACGGATGCGCTGGTTCAAGTTGATATGTCGGAGTATATGGAAAAGTTTGCTGTTTCCCGGATGATCGGTTCGCCTCCGGGGTATGTTGGCCACGAAGACGGCGGACAGCTGACTGAGACGATTCGTCGGAAACCCTATTCGGTGGTATTGTTTGATGAAGTAGAGAAAGCTCATCCCGATGTTTTGCAAATCTTACTGCAGGTTATGGATGAGGGCCATTTGACGGACAGTGTCGGCCGAAAGGTTGATTTCAGAAATACAATTTTAGTAATGACGTCGAATGTTGGCGCCGAAATGCTTCAAAAAAATGCTACGCTGGGTTTTTGTTCGGGAATTTCTGACGGATTTGAGCGGGCGAAGGAAAAAATTTTAGAAGAGGCGAAACAAACATTTAAACCGGAATTCTTAAATCGATTGACAGACATTGTCGTATTTCGGTCTTTGGGGCATGATGAATTGGTCAAAATTGTCGATCTAGAATTCCGTAAAATCGATGAACGAATGAATGCCAAAAAAATTTCCGTTCGTTTGAGTGATGATGTCCGTGAGTTTTTGATTAAAAAAGGTTACGATGCAAGGTATGGTGCGCGTCCATTGCGTCGGGCTATGGAGCGTTATATTGAGGATTTTCTAGCGGAGGAGTTTTTGAAGGGTGTACTGTCGGAAGGTGCAATGGTTCAGCTAAACTTGGGTGAAAATGAGCAAGTTTTTCTTGAAAATACGGAAGTAAAAGCGAAGGAAATGAAGAAGTAGTATTTCCCAATGCATTTGTGTACGGTTTTTGGGAAATTATTTCTTCTTTATTGTTATTGGTGGCTTCTCCTGGGAGATTGCGGATACGCTTTTGATGTGATGTGTTTTTTCTAAAATTAACCGTTTTGCCTCAAAGTGGCTTTCCAAAAGAGGGTGCTTTCTGTGAAGCATGGTTGATCCGGAGCTTTTAGGCTGCAATTTTTGCATTTTTTCCGAAGTTGATTGTTTCCCGTGATCATTGTTCTTCGCTTGCCGTGTTTTTTTTAAATTTTCTTCGTATTTTTTTAGACCATTGATTAATCCTTGAACGATTTTTTCTTGGAAAGTTGGGTTGTTTAGCTTTGCGGCTTCCTCGTCGTTGCTAATAAATCCGAGTTCTATTAAAATTCCTGGGCATGGTAATTCTTTGAGTACGGCAAAGTTAGCTTTTTTTACGCCGCGATTGGTGAGTTTGGTCTCCTTCTGTAGGGCGGAATTCATACAATATGCTAGGGGTATGTTCCATAGCGGCGAGATTTTCTGGGAGGAATTGTTTTTTATGTTTTCAAGAAGGCTATCTTTTGGGGTATATATATAACATTCCATTCCATGAGCCGATGCATTTTGTGCGGCATTTATATGGATACTTATAAAAACGTCCGCATTTGCGGCATCTTTTGACCGATCTTTTAAGTTCTTATAGATATCGGTTTCCCGTGTCATTATCACGTTTTTTTGCTGTTTTATTAGGTGTTTTTGGAGTAATTGCGCTGTTTTTAATGTTAACGTTTTTTCTGAAATATTGAGACGTTGGTTGATTGCTCCCGAATCCTTGCCGCCGTGCCCTGCGTCGATGACAACCGTTTTTAACTTTGGCGTTTCGCCTTGAATGAGATTCGTTGCTAGTAGCGGTATGAGGACTGACGAATAATCGGTGTAGCTAACGAAGATTTCTTTGTTGTTTAGTTTTGGTTTATTGATTAAATTAATCGGCACATCTTGATAAACTATATGGTCCTGTCTCGTATTAAACTGTACCGTTGCGCCACCTTTGGTCATCGTCGCCGACCCTTTCCCATTGTTTAATAGAATTTTGCTTTGCAGTGATTGGGCAATATCTTTCATGGAGAGATGGGTAATGCCATTAATGATTAAAAATGGGGTCGCGGAATCACTTTTGGGGGCCTGAGTAGCCGAGGATTTCTTCGTGGGAGTTTTTTTCGATAAATTTTTGTTTTTAGTCGAAGCTGTTTCCGTTGTTTTTGGGCGGGACAAAATCATTGCTCCAAGGAGAGTATTTAAAGATAGATGCAAAGTAAGCGAAAACCCAAGAAGAACGTTTCTTTTGTTATTCCCTATTGTGTTTTGTTTGTTCCATTTTTCCAGCATCAAAGTATGGTATTCCTAATGCTTTCCTCGACGCCAGGCGCTTTGGGATTTTGTTTTTGTTTTAAGTTTTTTACGGGAGAATAGATTGCAACAATATTGCGTCCTACTAGTTTTGCTTCCATTTCTAGGGTTGCATAGCTAGCGAGATCTATTGTCATTTTTCGCACTAGTTCGAAACCCAATTGCGTCTGATCTAATTCTCGTCCTTTAAAAAAGACTGAAATTTTTACCTTATTGCCATCGTTTAGAAATTCGGTAATATGGCGCAATTTGGTTGCATAGTCGTGTGCTTCCGTGCAGAAACGAAATTTTACTTCCTTTATTTTTGTTGCGGCTATTTTACTCGTCTTTTGTTTTTTCGTTGTTTCATATTGGTATTTGCCGAAATCAAGGATACGACAAACGGGGGGTGTTGCATTGGGACTGATTTCGATGAGATCGAGTCCCGCTCGACGGGCTTCCATTCGGGCTTCTTCAATCGGGACGACACCAATCATCTCTCCATTGGCACCGATCAGTCGAACTTCCTGGACCCGGATTCTGTCGTTGTACCGAACGAACGCTTCCCTTTGTCCTTTTGCGTAATTGCGTCTTGGTCGATTATTTGCCATTAATAGTATCCTATTTTTGATGCTACTGTGGAGATTAAAATGTGTTTTTCAATCCTTTTTAAGGTGTTTTTCGTTCGCAGCGCGATTCGATAGGGCGATCCTTGTTTTTAAACTAAATTCAGTGAATGGTTTATTCGCGGCTTGACAAATGTCGCGCGCTGAAAATGGTACGCCATATACGTGTTGGGGTTGTAGCTTAGGTGGTAGAGCGCGTCGTTCGCAACGACGAGGTCGTCGGTTCGAATCCGATCAACTCCACCAGTTTTATGTTTTATTTATTCGTTATCGTATTCGATTATTTCATTCGCTTCGTTTTCCGTTTAGTGGCGGTGCATCTCGAGGAGGGCGAGCGTTTTTTGTGTGTGGGGAGATCCGTGCCGAGCTTAGCCGTTGATTCAACTGTGTTCTGTTTTTTTAGGAAATCTGTGGAATATCATGAATCCCTATTATCTAACGACGATTCTTTTCGGTGACCTTTGCTTTAGGGAGTTGTTTGGGGGCCGAGTTTATGGCCAAGAAAATATTCCCATATCGGGGCCATTTATTGTCGCCTCTAATCATCTCAGCCATCTCGATCCTCCATTTATTGGTGCCGTATTCCGCCGACGCGAATTGATGTTTCTCGCGCGGAAGACACTGTTTAAGTCGCGGTTTTGGAATTTTTTACTTTCGCGTATCAACGTTATTCCTGTCAATAAAGAAAATTCCGCGGATATCAGTGCGGTTCGGATAGCTCTTTCTTTGCTTAAAAGTGGGTTTGGAATTGCGATTTTTCTTGAAGGTACGCGATCGTTGGATGGTCATTTCGGTATGGCTCAACCGGGCATTGGATTTCTTGCCTGCAAAAGTCAGGTCCCCGTGCTACCTGTTCGTATTTTTGGTACCTATAAAATTTTGAAAAAATATTCAACCCTTCCTGATATTCGCCAAAGGTCGGAAATTGTCATTGGTAGGCCGTTATTTCCCGGGCAATACGATCTATTTCAATCGGAAAAAGAACGCTATTTGCTGACTGCAAATTATATTCTCGATCGGATTAAACAAATCCAGGAGCCGCATCGTAGGCTGTGCAGCATTTATTAGTTCCATCTAAGCAATGGGGGCTTGGAGAGTGGAGTGCTTCTGGCGCATTTTTGTAGTGCCTATGAGTATTGGGGGATTTTAATGGAGCCTGTATTGGGGCTTTTTTTTGAGTTTTTGTGTATTATTTGCGGTTATTTGCTTGCATTTTATTTGTATTTTTCAAACTGGGTTCCGTATCCGGTTGCAATGATAGCGAATAATTACATTGAATTTTGTACCCGATTTTATGAAAATCTATATCGGCGACGGTGTACCGATTTGTCAATCATTCAGATCTTGAGTAATCTTTATGCGTCTCAGGGCGATAAGGAAGGTAGTTTTAAGATGGATCGTCGCCATGTACAGTTAGATCCGCTGAATCCAATTGCCCATTACAATCTGGCCTGTGGTCTATCGCTACACGGTAAAACAAACGCAGCAATTGAATCTTTGGAAACGGCGGTCGTATTGGGATACAACGATTTACAATGGATTTGTGACGACGTTGATTTGGATCCTATTCGGAAAAATGAAAAATTTAAGGCGCTTTTAGTAAATCATTTTTCGAGAATTTCATCAAAATAGAATATGAGTCCCTTTTTTTTAAAATCGAAGGATGATTCGGTCCCGGTGAGTGATATTGAGCGAAAAACTTTTCGTTTGGATTGTGTCCGTTTTATTTTTCAGGGATTTATTGATGCCGAATTCAAAACCTATGTTCTTTTATTTGCTATACGCATTTTTGATATGCCGGATCGTGTAAAGGGTATTTTGTCGGCGACTGTCTACCTTGGTTTAGTCATGGCTCCTTTTGCGCTTAAGTTCTTTTCAAAAATTTGGCCTCTTAAAAATAACCAAGCCATTGCGGCTTTGCTCTGTCTGGTCGCGGCGAATATTGCTATTGCCGCGTGGACAAAGTATGGAGTGGTTTTTTTGATTTGTATTGCTTTGGCTCAAATGTTATACAAATTGACGCTGCCTTTTGTTACGGATATTTACAATCGCAACTATCCACGGGTGCGGCGTGGACAAATTATTGGTACGTTATTTACGATTTTGGCCGTAGCCGGTGTTTTGCTGTCCTATTTTATCGGAAAAATGCTCGATCGCTCCTTGGGTAATTATCGCTTTATTTTACTTTTAGCGGTTTTTTCGGCTTTGATTTGCTGTCGTGTTTTTATGGCAATGCCCAATGGACGGGTGATTGCCGAAGAATCTACTTCTGTTTTTCGGTCAAATTTATCAATTCTATTGAATGATAAACTTTTCTCATCTATTCTATGTTTATGGTCGCTAATGAGCGTTGCATTTCAGATGATTTTCCCGCTGCGCATGGAATATGTTGCGAATGCGAAGTACGGTATTAATTTATCCAATGCTGATATCACGACACTCATGGTGGTTGTGCCAACTATTACAAGAGTTGCGAGTGCATTTTTTTGGGGAAAGATTTTTGATGCGCAAAACTTTGCCGTGATGAAGATCCTGGTTAATTGTTGTTATTTAGTGAGTATTCCTTTGTTTTTTTTCGGAAAAAGTTTTTTTGTTTTGGTGCTTTCTGCTACCATTTTGGGGATAGGTTTCACCGGTAATTTGACTGCCTGGCAGCTCTGGGTAACGAAAATTGTACCATCTTCGGAAAAATTGGGTGCCTACGTCAGCATCGATATGATTGTTATGGGATTGCGTGACGCTTTTTCTGCCGGATTGGGATATTATTTACTTTCGAAGTCTTTTTCGCTACACACAATTTGTTTAATCTCAACGGCTCTAATTGCAATTTCGATTGTCGGTTTTTGTTGTTTTATAAAAAATCCTCGGTTGCGTTGATAATTTTTGGCTTTTTTCTATTGCTTCTGTGGTATCTTCTTCAACCTTTTGATCCAATACCCGTATCCGGTAAACTAAAAATCAATTTGCCGGGATATGCTCTTCGATAATCGCAATTACCTGTTCCAATGTATTTCCCGATGTATCGATGATAATCGCATGGGGATCGAAATAATAATGATCCATGGCGTCACGTTGTTCCACTTCATCTTTTTCTCCTTCGCTAGCTCGACGATGGGCACGAATTCGAGAGTCGGCTGTCAGAAAAAATTTTGCACTTGCTTTCGGCATAATAATGGAACAAATATCCCGGCCTTCCATCACGATGCCCGTGAAATTCATTTTTTTTGCTAATTCAACAAGACTTTGCTGATAGGTTTTCAGTTTCTGTCGCAATTCCGGGATGCGTGCAAAGGAAGCTACTTTTTGGTTGAGCTCCTCCGAATGCAGTTCCGTGTGGTGAAGAATTTTGCCATTGATGGACAAATGTTCCGCAGTGCCATCTAATTGTGTTGCTAGGACAAGGCTGGTTAGTTCTTCTGGAATGCGTGGGTCGGCTGCCGTTGGAATGTTTTTTTGTAAAAAATAAAATGTCAGTGAACGGTAATGATCACCGGTATTGACATTTAGTAGGTAATGTTTTTTTGCCAGAGCACGTGCCGTCGATGATTTTCCTGACGCCGCCGTACCGTCGATTGCTATGGACAAAAAAAGCTTCGAAGAATCGGCGCACATATGCAGAAATTGGTTTCTAAGTAACCAAAAATTGGGAAGAATTCCCTTTCGCGCAATGACTAAGTAATCATTTTGGGGATTCAAACGGGATTGTTCCCCATGAAATATTTCCCGGAAAATACGTTTAACGCGATTGCGTTCGTGGGCTTTTCCCACTTTTTTTCCCGTAATAATAGCGAACCGCGGCAGTGTATTCGATTTGTTTTTTTTTATTTTCACAAAAAAATCACGCACATTGCGATGAATACTGTTCGTTCGAAACTGTTCAAAATCAGCTTGTTTTTTTATTCGCTGACATTTTTGAAGGCGCATGGCTAGAAACGGGTAACGCTGGCGGATAGTTTTTTGCGGCCCTTGCGACGTCGGTTCGATAGTACTTTTCTTCCTCCTGAAGTTTTCATGCGGGCGCGGAATCCAAATTTTCTTGCTCTTCTAATTTTTGACGGATTATAGCTCGGCTTCATATGTATTCCAGAAAAGGTTAATCGAAAAAATTGTCAAGTCTGAAGGTAAAACTTCCGAAAAGGAGGTGATTTTATATCATGGAGGCGAAAATGAGATTTTGCGATATGATAATTGACATTTCCTTGCATATTCCTGTAGTAAGGAACGCCTTAAGCGATGCCCGATAGCTCAGCGGTAGAGCAGGTGACTGTTAATCACTTGGTCGTAGGTTCGAATCCTACTCGGGCAGCCAAGGTTCTATTGCGGTGAATGTGTTGAGGGGTCATGGGCGTGTGTACTTTATTGTGGTTTTTGCGTTGACTTGCCTTTGGTGAGTAGCGTATTACTAGTTGTCATCTTTTTTCGTCTCATTTTTGTCCTGATCTTCTTTGTCTTCATCGAGATTTTCGTCGCTATTTTTTTGTTTTCATCGTTTTTCGGTTTGTTGTTGGTGAACAGTGCTTCGGGTTTAAATATTATTGCTTCCACGGTTGGTTTTTTCATCCTCCGAAGGTATATCTCTAAAAAAAAACTGCATGATTGCGGCAATGGCTTCGAGGGAATAGATTTTGGCCTTTTTTTAGGCGATCGAAACCTTTCAGGAAGTCGTTCCTAATGGTTAGCTTGGGGCGCAGACGGTGTACATCTAAGACGCATTGTTTTCCCAGTAAAATGGAGGAAAGCATTACTCCTGAGCGCGGACAGTTCTGGTAAAATCGCTAGGTGGTCCGTTTTTTTAAGGATCCCCAATCGATTAGCTTGGGAGTAAAGGAGGAATCGTTTGGGATAACCATTATGTTTTTTGGATTAGAGTCGGTATTCGTGTAGCTGCAGCCGTGTAGCATCATTGGAGTTTTGGCTAGTTGTAGCGATAAATTGAAAGCAACGATTTCGACCGTTTCGCTGATTATGGTTCCGGGATGCAATTTGTTCTGATGCTGAGCTTGGGCAATACCAATAATGGGAACAATATTACTTAATCCGGCGAGTTGGCTTCGAATATGTTGGGTTCGTGATTTTTTCTCCTCGGAAAGGGCGTCGTCGTTTTCGATTGCCGCCGGTTTCCGTAATTTTTGTTTTACGCCATCCATAAAAAGGTGAAAATATTGTTGGTCGTTTTGTTCAGTGTTGTCTTTTGAGCGCTTCAGCACAATTTCGCCGTCGCCGATTCGTCCCATAGTGACATGGGTCCTATTATCGAGCACTTTGTGAGCGGTAACGATTTCGGTTCCATTTGGGGAATCGCATGGGGTTAGGGATGTTCCTATAAAATTATGGAATTCTTCTAGGCATGTCGGCAAAAAATCATAGGTCTTTTGGTGGGCTAATTGCTTTGGCAAAAGTCCCCAGCTCCTTGCCATCGGAGGCTTTGGGAAATCATTAATCTTCTTCTGTGGCCCGATGGTAAGCCTTATCGGCTGTTGGCTAGGTTTCTGGGGATGCGAAGCCTTTGTGCTAACCTTTTGGAGGATCATTGTCAATCGCGTCGGTTTAGATTTTTCCACCTGTATTGGATTAGTAATGTTGCCTTTACCGTGGGTGGAGGATAATTGGGTATTGAATCTTCATCGGTTGTCAGCATGATGATATTTGACGATTAATTCGCGATGCTTTTTGGATAACTTAATTTGTTAACGTTTTTTTGCACTCGAAAATGGTCTTAGTAAGGCGAGATCGGAGGACAGGTGAGCAATTAAGAAGATGATCGACCTTGAGCGACTTTGCCAATATTTGCGCTTGACGACGTTATACATTGCTCTAGATTCTCCGTTCAGTCGAAGACTTTACGTGGTTGATTGGGCGGAGTGGTCGCACTCCGCTTTTTGGGCTTCTGTAATGGACTTTTATTGAAATATGAAAACCGGTAGCGAAATTTTAGCCGTGCTTGAGTACATGGAAAAGGAGAAGGGTATCCTTCGCAACGATATGATTCAAACCATCGCCGAAGCTATTCGTTCCGCCGCAGTGAAAAGTATTAATGCCGGATATGATATTCGTGTGGAAATTAATCCGAAAACGGGTAATCTTAGGGCTTGGGCGATCTTAGATGTTGTGGATTCCGTTAGTGATCCCCAGGCGCAAATTCATGTTTCCAAGGCAAAGGAGCTTAATCCCAGTGTCGATGTCGGCGATGTGGTCGAGAAAGAAGTCGATCCCGCTTTTCTCGGCCGTATTGCTGCCCAGGGGGCTCGCCAGGCCATTACTCAAGGAATTCGCCATTTCGAGCGCGAAAAGTTGTACGAAGATTTTAAAAGTTCTATCGGTGATATCGTCAGCGGTGTTGTCCGTCACCAGGATTCGGGCAATATTTACGTTGAATTGGGAAAGTCGGAGGCTGTTTTGCCCTATCGTGAGCGTATCCCCGGTGAAGAATATGTGCCCGGCGATCGAATCCGCTGTCTGCTGCTCAAAATTGAGCAGACATCCCATGGACCGGAGATTGTTCTGAGCCGTTCCCAGGGGCGCTTTGTACGGCGTTTACTGGAAATCGAAGTGACGGAAATTGCCGATGGTACGGTGGAAATTTATGCCATGGCAAGGGAGCCGGGGTATCGCACCAAGGTCGCCGTTCGCAGTTTGGATCCCAAGGTGGATGCGGTGGGATCCTGCGTTGGAACGCGAGGTGTTCGCATTCGCAGTATCGTAAAGGAGTTAGGTGGTGAAAAAATTGATGTCATTCGCTACTCCGCCGATCCCATAGAATTCTTGCAGGAAGCTCTTCATCCGGCTATTCCACGCAATATTCACGTGGATGAGGTCAGCCGGCAAATCAGTTTCGAAGTAGGCGAAGATGATCTTGCCGTCGCCATTGGGAAGCGTGGTCTGAACGCTAGATTGACTTCGCGCCTTATGAATTGGAAGTTAGATATAAAGAAAGCGGAATCGGAAAAAGAAAAACATCTTAATCGAAAAATTCAGCAGGCAACGGCGGGGCTCAATAATATTCCGGGGGTTAGTGATGAGTTAGCCCAGCGATTGGTTGCGTGTGGATTTACGGATATCGATGTTTTCGATGGAGTTTCTCCGGAAGATTTGGAAGATGCTGGTTTTTCTGCGGAAGAATCGCGTTTAATTCTTGAAAATATAAAGAATATCAAGAATTTTTCATAAAAAGCATGAGTGTTAGGGTATATCAGTTAGCAAATGATTTAGGCATGGACAGTAAAGATGTTATGGTATTGCTTCGTGAGCGTGGATTGAAGGTTACAAGCGCATCCAGTTCAATTCCTAATATCTATGCCGATGCCCTGGTCGAAGAATTGGCGGGGAGCTATCCAGCTAGCATGCCTTCAAAGAAGACCGGGCAGGCAGGACCTGGGAAAGCGAGTTCTATCCCCAATCGCACTACAATATCTAGTTCTTCGGAATCTAGTTTTTCGGAAGAGTCCGATGGCGGTAATACGAATGGTTCTAGCGATCATAATCCGTCAGTACAAGGAAATGGTTCTTTCTCCAATGCTGTAAGTGTTGTTACCAATCTCAGAAGGGAAGGAGATCACAGAAGGGAAATGGCTCCTGAGGTTAAAGTTGTTTCCGAAAACAAAACCATTAGCGTAGCAGAAAAGGAGCGGGAAGAAAAGGGATTAAATATAGAGTCGGAAATATCTTTGGATGTTTCTAGTCCGGCAAGGAATCCGTCGAAGGGCATGCCGAGTCCGGGAGGTCTCATAAAAATTCCACTACCTAAGGCAGCTCCTAGGATGCCAGTTCTGTTTGTGGCAAAGGATCAAGGGCATCGTCCCGGAAAAGTTGCCGAATCGAATGTGGATTTGTCCCCAAGGGAAAGTTTTGCCGATAAGGGGAAATTTGTTGCGACAAAGCCACCAGAGGTTTCTGCGAAAAGTCAGGCTTCTCCCGATTTAATCGGTACTTCGAATCATGTGCAGGAGGCAAGAAGAAGATCGCCGGTAATTAATTTTCATGAAAAACGTGCGGCACCGATGGTCCGCTTTCAGTTTGCACCAAAGGGCCAACATAATGACCCTTTTAATACCCTAAAAATTCCGAGTATTCCTGTGGGCTCTTCGGCTAAAAATAACGCGGAAAAGCCTAAGGAAAATAAAGCAGTTGTTTGTAAGGCGCCGCTTATTGTGCGCGATTTTGCTCAGAAAATTGGATTGAAGCCCTTCCAGCTTATTTCCGAGCTTATGCGGCGAGGGATTTTTGCTTCAATGAATCAGCAAATCCCTGATGATATTGCTTTGGGTGTGGCAGAAAAGTATGGATTTAAACTCGAAGTCCGTCAAAAGTCCGATGGGGCCAAACAAAATATTCCAAAAGTTAAAATTGAGGTTCCGCAAGAATTACTCCCCCGGTCGCCCGTTGTTTGTGTTTTGGGGCATGTGGATCACGGTAAAACTACGCTCC
Source organism: Puniceicoccales bacterium (assembly GCA_031267435.1). Lineage (GTDB taxonomy): Bacteria > Verrucomicrobiota > Verrucomicrobiia > Opitutales > LL51 > LL51. The sequence goes on from JAIRZB010000019.1 coordinate 25,084, forward strand.
TTGATATGATTCGCCATGCTAACGTCGTTGCAGGGGAAGCCGGAGGTATTACGCAGCACGTCGGTGCCTATCAGGTGGAGCATGAAAGCAAAAAAATTACGTTTCTCGACACGCCGGGACATGCGGCGTTTTCAAATATGCGTGAGCGGGGGGCCAATTTAACCGATATCGCCATTCTAGTCGTTGCGGCCGACGATGGTTTTATGCCGCAGACCGACGAGGCCTTAAAATTTGCGCAAAAGGCTGGTGTGCCGATGGTTGTTGCCATCAATAAAATTGATGTCAAAGGGGCCAATTTGGAACGGGTCAAGCAGCAGATGCAGCAGCGTAGCATCGCTCCCGAGGAATGGGGGGGCGATACGCTATGCGTTGGCATTTCTGCGCTCAAAGGTATGCATATTAACGAGTTGCTATCGGCGGTCTTACTCCAAGCGGAAATCATGGAATTGAAAGCAGATTACAAATGTCCCGCTGCAGGAGTAATTATTGAATCGCAAATGGATGTAGGTCGTGGGACTACGGCTACGGTTATCGTTAAAAAGGGGACATTGAAGATGGGCGATGCCATCGTCTGCGATGGGGAGTATTGCCGTGTTCGTTCGATGCTTAATGAGCGTTCCGAAGTGGTGGCAGTGGCCACACCGTCGATGTCGGTTCGTGTTATCGGTTGGAGTGGTGTACCCGGTGCTGGTAATGTTTTCGAGGTCGTGAAAGACGAAAAGACTGCTAAAAAACAAGCCGAGGAAAATAAAAATAATGCCAAGCTTATCGCCGCGGAGCCGGTGCCAAGAATCGCTAGCGTGAAAGCATTGTTCGAGGCCATGGAATCGCAAAAACAAAAAGTTTTACAAATTGTCATGAAGTGTGATACCCAGGGGACTTTGGAGGCTCTCATTGGCTGTCTCAATGGAATCAAGAGCGATAGAGTGAAAATCGAAATTTTAAGTTCAGGAGTGGGGCCCGTATCTAAAAGCGATGTGGAATTTGCCAGTTCTTCGGAGGCGATTATTGTTGGGTTTAATGTGAAGGTAGACAATGGCGTAGCACCGCTTTTAAAAAATAAGGGCGTACGCGTTATTCTACACAATATTATTTACGAATTAGTCGATCGGGTCAAGGACGAGATGGCGGAATTACTTGATTACGATTACAGCGAAAATCATCTCGGAACGGCAGAAATTCGTCGCGTATTCGAACTTGCTCGGCTAACGATTGCGGGATGTATGGTGATCGATGGGCAGATCGAGCGCGATAAACAAGCCCGCGTTTATCGGGGGAAAAAGGTTTTATTCGAGGGAAAAATTAATTCCCTAAGGCGCGAAAAGGAAGATCATTCGGAAGTTCGTTCCGGGTTTGAATGTGGCATAAAAATTGATGGATTTTCGGCATTTGAGGAAGGCGATCGCATTGAATGTTTTGAGATTCTTCAACGCCGCCAGATATTATGAGTTTACGTTTAAATCGAGTTAACGAGGCTATTGAACACGAAATAAATCATGTTTTGCGGACCTATTTCCGCGAAGAAGCGCTTTGTGTAACGGTTGTTGGTACCCTTGTTTCCTCTGATTTTAAATTTGTTCAGGTCAAGTTTTCGGTTATTGGTGATGATGCGATTCGCCGGCGTATGGTTAAGTTTTTCAGGAAATATAAAAATTTTATCAAGCAGAAATTGCATGAAAAGATGCAGTTTCGCCATATACCGGAGTTGAAATTTGAAATGACGGATGCCATAGTCCAAGGAAATCATATGATTAATTTGCTGAATACCATTGCCGAAACGGAGGGTTGAATGGTGAGGCAAATGCTGATTTTGTTACTGCTCTTTGGGGGCTGTGCTTCAAATCAGACAGCAGAGGATTCATCATTGCCTTGGAATAAGCCGGCGCCATGGGAGTATCGCCGAGATATTTCGACTTCCTTGAACTTTCATAAGGAATATAGGCCAAAAGCTTTTACCCGAGAAAAAATAAGAAATGATCAAAGTCAGGTGCGCATAACCGTGGATCGGATGGTACCCGATACGTCGGAGGCATTGCGCTCACGCATTATTTACCATGAACCTGAATTTTTTCAAAAACCTCAAGAGCCTATCTCTGTTAGCGTTATAAAGGAATTTCCCGTGGAACCTCAGCCCTACGATTTTAGTAAAAAAGAGTGAGTGCTCTGTGAAGAGTTTAATTCATAATTGACGTTTTGCGCGAAACTTTTAGTTTTACAATCAAGAGAGTTGAAATTGGGGATGGCGAGGGATCGGAGTAAAATGGTATTATGTGTGGCGGACGCTGGCGTATGTCTTTGCAAGGTTACCGATCAGAAAGGTCGCGCATTTATTCTTTCAAGCCAGATTGTTCCGGCGGAACATTTTGCGACAAGCAAGAAAGATTGGTTGCGGGCAGCATTGAAAAATTTTAAACCTAAGCTGCTCGGGCAAGTGACGGATATTCTTATTTCAACGACGTTGATCCACTATATTCCCTTTGAAGTTTTTTATCTGCGCGAGGAAAATTTTAACCGAGCTATGCTATTGGAACTGAAAAATTTGCTTGGTGATAAAATTTCGCAATTTAAGTTCGGGATCTATCGGACCGAGGGAAATAATATTGCCCACATATTTGGGGCTCAACAATCGATGATTACGAGCTTAAACACGGTATTGGAATCCGTGGGCATTAAAAAAGCGAAGATTTTACTTTCTCCGGTTATGTTTATCGAGGAAGGTAGGCGGCAGATCGTAAATGCGGATGTTGTTTTCCTCTATATCGGTCGCAATCTCATTTCTTTTGTTTTGCGCAAAGGGAGCGAAAGCGTTTCCCATTTGATGCCCATACAATTGGGGGCGCTGGCTAAAAAAATGTCGCAAATTATGAATCGAAATTGTTCCGAGGAGAATGTGTATCAATTCATCAAGAATTCCCAGGAACAGAAATTGGATCAGGCTATCCAGTATGTATTGGATGAATTTTTCGAGGAGCTTCGTTTGGCTATTATCCAAGTTGTGGAGCGGTATTTTGGCGAAGGAGAGCGTATCACATGGGTTGTTGGTGGCTGCTATGACCAACTGTATGGCATTCGCCAGCGGCTCGAAAACAAAATGGAACGAAAAATTATTCCATACCATGTCGCATTTAAACAACAAATTTCACCGTCCATCGAAACAGATACCGCTGCGATAATAGAACCTTTCGTTCCCGGTTTGCTCGCAACGGCTACGCTCGATAAAAAACAACTCACGAAAATCGTTAATTTGCAAACGGATGCACTTGTTACCAAATTAAAAAAGGAAAAACCATTTTTTTATCAAAATTTCGTTGCAGGTTCAGTTTGTGTTGCGTCGGTATTGCTATATTTTTCCCAGCACCTCAATTGCCAATACATTGCCAGCGAGACCCAAAATAAGAAATTGCTTACAGAACAGAGCGAAATGGTACGCATCACTAAGCAAATCGAAGATATCAATAGTCATATCAGGGAGCAAAAAAAAATGTTGGGTGATGTTTTAGTATACATCGAACAAAGTCGAAAATGGTGCGAATTGTTCAATGCTCTGCAAAAAATTTTAGCCGAAGCGGAAAACGTTTATCTGACCTCGTTCATATGGAATATGCAAATGAATAAAGCGAAGGAAGGAGAAGTGCGTAAGGCGAAGGAAGGGAATTCATCCGCTAAAAAAACTCAGAAAACTCCCCCTAAAAAAGAGGTGGATGAGACTGATGAGACTACGCCTAAACTCCCTAAGGTAACTTCGTCGATCGCTATGATGGGGAGCATGTTCATTGGCAATGTGACGATTACTAAGGATGTGGAACAGGAATTTAATGCCAAATTCAATGAAATGTTTGACAAAATTCGCAAGCTATTGCTTTGTGCCGAGCTCGGCGATATAAAAGTAAATGTTCCTGAGAATGGTAAAATCACCTTTCGGTGTACCATGGAAGTCAATGCGAAATCGAAAATTATGGCGCTATGAAAAAAATACTTTACAGAAGTTTGCAGGTATGTTTTCCGATTGCACTATTACTGGTGATTTTTTTTCTAGGCCATTGGTGTTGGAATCGGTATGCCTGTATCGTCACGATGAATGACAGCGATGTTAAAGCAAGGGAAGAAATCCAAAAATTGTCCAAGGGAAAACCTTTCCCCTCGGAGGAAAATTTACAGAAAGTTATTCAAAAATCAAAGAATTACGATATCGATTATCAACTTTATACCGCAGCGCGTCAGCAGTTTGATTTGGAATTCTTAAAGTCAAAGAGACCTAGAAATGAAGTGGATTTTTATTTCTTATTGATGGCTTATATTAATTTCTTGACGAATTATGCCAAAGAATCGGCCGTTACTGTTCCTGCTAATACGGCATTTGGCTTCGAGCCCTATTCGCAAAAAGATGTGATTCCGATGCAGGCCCATATCGATGAACTCTATAAGCAGAGTAAGATTATTGTGAAATTATTGCTTTTGCTTTTTGATTCCAATGTCTATGGCATGGATTTGCTTAGCCTATCCCGTGAGAGTGTCGACGGCAATAGCGGTAATCAAAAATCCGGTGATAGTGTGGGCACTTTGGATCGAAATAAAGTAGCTCTTAATCGTAAGGATACTGTAAAGTCTTATTTCTTTAGCATCGAATTTTCCTGCCATACTAATGCTCTCCGGAATTACATCAATAAATTACAGGAGTATGGTTTGCCTGTAATTGTGCGTTCATTGGCAATCAATAGCGAAAGTAAAAATTCCTCGGGGGATGTAATTTCGCTGACGGAAAAAGTTAAAGTTTCGATGGTATTGGAGTGGTTGTTTATTCGAGACGAAAAGAATGCTTTAAAGTCGGAAGATAAAGAATGATAAAAATAGCGAAATTTTTGATATTCATTGCTCTTGTTTTTATAATGATGTCCGCGGAGCGGGCGATAGAAGCCTGGCAGCTGCAGTTGCGGAAAGATGAGCAACGTAATGCTAGTCAAGCGGCCCCGAAGCAGCCCGTGGTGGTCGAGAGAGAAACGATCGATATTTCAGATGTTCCTTGGAAAAATCCACAAATTGCACCCAAGGGTAAAAACTGGACATTTGATCTTTTTACTTCGCCTACTATCCTACGCGAAGGAACGGAATTCAAGGCGACACTCCCGTGGATGGAAAAAAGTCAATCGACAATTAATTTTGAAATTATTGAATTGGGCAAAAAAGTTTATCCTTTGCAATTCTCTGGTTACTTCTCTCAGCCTATGGTCGATGGCAAAAAATCTGAAGATTATTCGTTTTCATTCATGCTGAGTGATGTGCAAAACCGTGAATCGTTACAGGTCCAATTGGGGCAGGTCATCGAGCGCTATGATGTTGAAATTTTGAGTTTTACCGAAAAAGGCCCCAATGGGGAAGTTCAGGGGTATCCGCAATTAAAAGTTATGGATCGCAATATCGGGCGGGAAATAATTTTAACGCCGGAAAAAAGATATTATGACCAGCTATTTGTTATTCGTTTGCGTTCAAAGGTTGACGAAAAGGAGTTTTTTTTATCCCACGTGGATGAAGAGTTTTCCGTAGGTAGTGATCAATATGTACTCAAAAAAATCGATGAAGAAAAAAAGATGCTTGAATTCTCGCAAAAAATGGGAAAAGATTCCTGTGTTTTTTCGTTGGGAATTGTTTTAGGAAATACTCCTGGAATTACAAAACCAATTTAAGTCAATAGCAAAGTCGAATTTAGTTGACATTTTATAAAATTTTCCGCTAATAGCATTGGGTTTGTTGGCAAGACAAAACTGGGTTTATTATAATGGAAAAAGAGCATACAATTTCGCGGGATTTTATTAGACCTTCTTATGCGTATCTTATTGAAAAAAAACGTGACGGCGAAGAATTTTCCGATGACGAAATTCGATTTATTACGAATGCGATTTTGGACAAAACAATCCCGGATCATCAACTCGCTGCATTGGCTATGGCGGTCTATTTTCAAGGTATGACGCCTCAAGAAATTGCCGTATTTACGGAAGAAATGATGTTGACCGGAGAGGTGTTTGAACTTCCACGTATTACGAAACCGAAGTTAGATCGTTATGCAACCGGTGGTGTTGGCGATAAAACAGGGTTAGTTTTAGTTCCTTTAGCCGCAGCCTGTGGCATTGCCGTTCCATCGATGATTGGCGAAGAGGAAGGCTTTATTATTAGTGATCTCGATAAATTACGTTCCATTCCAGGATTTCGGACGAATATTCCCCATGATCAATTTGTTAAACAGTTGCAGCAAACAGGGTGCGCGGTCATTGAGCAATGTTCGGAAATTACACCAATTAATACACTTCTTTTTAAACTGCGTAAGGAAACGGGGACGGTGCCGAGTTTACCGTTGTTGACGAGTAGTTTGTTGAGTAAAAAATTTTCGGAGGGCGCGGATGGATTAGTAGTCGACGTGAAATGGGGCAATGGGGCCTATGTACGCGATGTGGAGAGTGCAAAACAATTGGGGCGTATGGTAACTCGTGTAGCGAAATCGATGAATCGGAAATGTGTCGCTCTGATTACGGATATGAATCAGCCCCTAGGGAGCTGTGTGGGAACGGGACTTGAAATGCAGGAAGTTTTACAGCTTTTGCGCGGCGAAAGTGATCCGGAGTTGGATGAATTAATTTTGCGCTTGGGCATGGAAATGGTGCGTTTAGCCGGAGTTGCCGGTTCGACACTTTCAGCAAAACAAATGGTACGCAAGCATTTGAGTGACGGTGTTGCGTTAATAAAATTGCGCGAGATGGTGGAATCACAGGGAGGCGATCTGAGTTATATCGACGACCCTGATAAATTTTCTAGAGCAAAATACATAAAAAAATTACCAGCGGCAAAGCGGGGCTATGTTCATACGATTGATTCGAGTATGTTAGCCCATGGTGTACAAATTTTAGCCCGGAAAAGAGATGGATCGATTGATCATGCGGTTGGAGTTTCCGAGATTAAGAAAATTGGATACCAAGTGAAACAGGGCGAAGCGCTTATGATGATCCACTACAATGACGAAATTAATTTGGAGTCGGCGTTAGAATTTTTACGCTCATCCTATCGTTTGGCGCCTAAGCGGCCGACGCAAAATGATTTAATCGTGGAGCGAGTGGCTTAGATTTATGGCAAGACCTAAGGGCTGCGCGCCCTTAGGAATCCCCGCCAGGGGATCCTCTCCTGGACCTGGATTACGGCCGGCACCACGGGCTGATGCCCGTGGTGCCGGCCGATCAAGGGGCCTTGCCCCGCCCGCGGCGAAGCCGCGGGTGGGGCAACTAAGTTGACCCTGCGGCCAAGCCATGCGAACTTTCGCATGGTTTGGCCGCTGAACGAGGTCAAGGAATCCGTGACTCCTTGCGGGGCATGGGGCGGAGCCCCATGGGGAATCAAAAGCAAGAGGAATCCTTCCCCTTGCAATCCCCTTGCAAGGAACACAGTTCCTTGACCTAGGAATCCAGGCCCGCGGCGAAGCCGCGGGCCTGGATGAAAAGGACCGTTGCGGCCCAACCATTGGAAAGTTCGCGGGGGTTGGGGGCGGGACGAGGGGAAAGGGTGCGTGTCTC
>JAIRZB010000063.1 GCA_031267435.1 Puniceicoccales bacterium
GTCAGAGTTATATACTCACGCAATATCGCCTTATCTACAGGATTAGGAATCAGGTCTAGCACATCGTATGCACCACTTCCAATACCTCCTATTCCTGCTCCCATCTCCATTGATGGCGAGAAATATCCTCCCATTTCTCCTGGCGCAACACCTCCTATCCCTGCTCCATCTGAGAATCTTCTTCCTTCTTCTTGAGTTGATGCAACACCTTCCAGGTTCACTGTTACGGAATCTTGTACTGCCGTTGAATACGCCGATGTTTCAAATGGTGTTGGAGTCCATGTCGATGTCCATGTCGGCGATGGCGTTGGCGTTGGTGACATGAGTGATGCGTCACAGCTATTGTGAACTCCCATTGTTCCCGTTGTACAGAACAACCCGATATTTATCATTCTTTTTTTATTCATATTTTTCCTTTTCTATAATATTTAAACCTTTTTAAAGGCTGCAACCTATTGTAGTAAAAAATAAAGATTTTGCAAGTTTTTTCCCGCAAAACACGGGAAAAAATTGCTAAAAAATCGAAGAAAACCCCTTCTTCATGCTTTTCCAAACTCCACTGGTAATTTTACCTATTTTATTGGATAAATTTTTCAGCATCGAACGTTGGGCGATTAATTGTTTATTGGTTTTAAACCCTTCTCCATGGGTATAATTGACGACTTTTTCTTTAAATTCTTTCAAAAAAACAAGAACATTATTCCATTCTTGGTTTAGTATCATTTTAATGCCGGATGCATTGTTCCAACAGATGCATGTTAATAGGGCAACAACAGCTACCTCGGTAATTGTTTTTTTATGGTTGTACAGTGTGTAGATAACCCGTTCAGGTACCGATACTTCGCTTACAATAACTGGAGCAACTTGTAACAAATAAAGAAAATTATTACCATAATCTCCCACTAAAAAAATAACACCATACGGGTTATCAGACCAATCTCTCATCCAGTCAAGGACACCTATTTCCGACACATTTTGGTTCGGTTCCCCTCTTCCCGCAATGCCATCTTTTTCCCATCCACCTAAATCCTTCTTCCCCAGGATAGCTCGAATTTTATCATCCCTCAAACTTTGTCCACAACTAACGGAACTGAACGGCTCTTTTTCGCTTCGATACATTTTGAGTTCTCCGAAAAAATTAGTGAATAATTCACTATTAAATCTCGTTCCATCCGTCACTTTTAAGAAAACAATTATGCGTCCCAATTGCCCCGCTAAATTTTTTAATAATTCATCTTCACCCTGAGGGTATTGTTTCAAATTATTGGAAGACATTATTTTCAATACATTCTTTGCGTTAATTCGATTTGAAAACAATTGTTGTACATTTCCTTCATCTTCCTCCTGATCTACATAGGCGAGCAACATTGGAAGTATTTCTCGTATCGTATTTCTCGATTCACTATTTCCAATTTGGATTTTTATTAGCTTCAACGCACAATTTTCAATACCATTCGGATGGGATTCAGCAAAAATATGCCAAAGCCTTCCCAACGTGGCTTGCAATTTTTTTTCCAATGGCGTTATTTGCCTATCGCTTTGCAAATAGATAACAGGACATCTTTCCTCCTGTGGAACGGAAGAGATTCCATTGGTCCATGTTCCGATGGCCATGAACCCTATCGTCATTATTTTTTTCATCCCATAGTTTATGTTCACACTAATTTCGCCTTGATTAATTTTATACCCTTCAGATTTTAAATTATTTTTCCATATTTATTCCATTTATTCGCCAGTAATCTATAAATATTTTCAACATTTACAAGTAATATTTTTACGCTTTACACAAAAATAAAAATAACATAAATTCAAGTGCCCAAATTACCTTAAAATGCCGCTCACACTTGACTTATTGTTCCACTACTTATGTTCGCTGTCAATGGTCTTTTTTTTAAAACCGAAATCCCCGGAAATTGCCGATACACTCAGACGCAAAGACATTCCCAAAGATATCTGGGTCAAATGCCCAATTTCCAGCGAAATGATTTACTCCAAAGAACTCATCAATAATTGGATGGTTGTCCCTAAAAGTAATTATCACTTTCCTCTTTCCGCGCGGGAACGCATTCGGCTTCTCGCGGACCATAACTCTTTTTTAGAATTTGATCACCACCTCACTTCCTCCTCCTTTCTCGGCTTTAGTAATAAAATTTCCTACACCGATAAACTGGCTCATTCTAAAAGTAAAACCGGGTTGAATGATGCCGTCATCACAGGAACAATGACACTCAATGGGATAGCAACGTGCATTGCCATCATGGATTTTAGTTTTATGGGAGGAAGCATGGGATCCGTTGTGGGAGAAAAAATTACCCGCATCATTGAATGTGCCATAAAGAAAAAATTGCCGGTAATTATCATTTCAACCTCCGGCGGTGCACGTATGTTTGAGGGCATTGTTAGTTTGATGCAAATGGCTAAAACGGCACTTGCCGTTGCAAAACTGGCGGAAGCACACCTACCTTTTATTTCCGTACTAACCAATCCTACCATGGCTGGTGTCATGGCCAGTTTCGCTTCCCTGGGCGATATTATTATTGCCGAGCCGGGAGCACTAATCGGTTTCGCCGGTCCACGTGTCATCGAAGAAACGACGCGCCAAAAACTACCCAAAGGGTTTCAGACGGCAGAATTTTTATTAAAACATGGATTGATCGACCAAATTGTTTCCCGGCTTGAAATGAAAATTCGCCTCACTTCCTTTCTAAAATTTATGCTCCATTAGGTGACTTTGCGGAACCATGTGCCACCAAAAAATAATACATCGCCCATAAAATCCCCCTTCGAAAAACCGATCTATGGCGCTCTATAAAACAAAATTTTTGATATCCTTTCGAAAACTCAGCTATGGTTGTTTGTTTTAGGTAAAAATACAACTTAACTTATATTTTCAAGATATTGTTCTTGATAAGCTATTTCCATTTATACACAATAATGAAAAGTATTTTGTTAGTTTCTGGCATTTAGCGAGGAACATAATGGAGGATTTAAAATTGAAAGTCGTATGAGAATAGTAAAATATATTTTTGTTACCTGTTTTCTATTATTTTTTGGGCTTTGGTGGATGATGATATACGAAATCTATTTAAAAAAAGACTCTAATCCAAAAATTAAACTGGGTATCGATGTTCTTCAGGAACGCGGGTTCGACATCGTTAAGGGCAAAAGAATCGGTATTTTGACTGATCAAGCGGGGGTTAGTGCGAATGGAATATTGACATGGCAAATATTAAAGGAGACAAATGTTGTTCAATTGAAAGCTATTTTTGCACCGGTGCACGGATTGGAAGGTAAATATATGTCCCTGGAAACTTTTTACGATGATGAAATCGATAACATTCCGATCTATTCTGTTTTCGCTTCTAACTCGCGCCCCAAAGATGAGTGGCTCAGAGACCTTGATATGGTTTTAGTTGATCTCCAAGGCTTGGGAATTCGCTATTACAATTACTGGGCCTTCATGCTATATATGATGGGTGCTTGTTTTAAAAATGGTATCGATATCGTCGTACTCGATCGTCCAAATCCTCTAGGTGGACATTACGTAGGCGGACCGAGTATGGATCCCGAAAATATTTCCATATGGGGTCCCATCGCAGGTATGCCCCTGTTCCATGGAATGACGATTGGAGAGCTTGCGCGGTATTGTAAAAGCTTCTCGGAAGGAATCCAAGTGAATGATTTAGTTGAATCCGGCGTCCTACACCCCGGAATTTTTATTCCTCCAGAAATTCTTTCCAAAGGTAATCTTACCGTAATTCCCATGCAAGGATGGAGGCGTAATATGCAGTGGGAAGATACGGGATTAAAATGGACTGAAACATCTCCCAATATTGCAAATTTGCAATCAGCCTACGAATATGCTTTTATGTCGTTGGGGATTTTTGCCTCTGTAAATTATGGATTTGATAATTGCAATTTTATTAAAATGGAACCCCAATGGATTGAGAAACTTCCCTTTCATAGTTTTACCTCCAAATATATAGTAGCACACAAGATCATCCAATATGTAAAGGAATCCTTGCAGGAATCTTTTAGGGGATTTTCCCTATCCGTTAATTCCAAAAATAGAAATCTTATCGACGTCAACATTGAAGACATACGTAAAACGGTACCCGGAGTATTTGGGTTAGTGTTGCTAGCGCTTTCCCAGGAATATGCACATTTTTACGTTATGGGTAGCGACAATCACCAATTTTTAGGAACACATTTTGGCGATGGTGAACTATTAAATCTATTGGCCGGTAATCAAAAACGAATTGACATAAAATATTTTATAGACAAATGGAAAGAAGATGCTAGACGCTTTGTAGAAAGGACCCAAAACTTCTACCTTTATGATTAGCAAGAAAGATTTTTTATCGTCGATTTTTTTTGTGCTTTTTATCAGCGTTCATTTGGAAGGGAAGGTGCAGCTAGGAATTGATCTTTTACAATCAAAAAAATTTTCAATCATCAAAAAAAAGAAGGTGGCGCTTTTGACTAATACGTCCGCCGTGGATAGTGAAGGGAATTTTGTTCTCGATATTTTTGCAAAGAGTAAAGATTTTCAATTAAAAATTGTTTTATTGCCGGAACATAATGGCAATTTCGATGATAAAAAACTGGAAGAGCTTAGAAAAAATGGGATTACCATCCACTGTACCCACACACCGACAGGACGTTCGCCTCTGATAGAATGGCTTAGGGAAGTTGATGTCGTTGTAGCCGACATGCAAGATATCGGGATGCGCTACTATACGCATTCTTCCAGCGTGCTCTATGCCATGATTAGGGCCTTCGAAGCGGACAAAGAATTTATCATTTTGGATCGGCCCAATCCCTTGGGCGATTATATGGGTGGTCCGACCATGGATGAAAAATATCTCTGCTTTTTAGGACCGATTCCGAAAGAACCTCTATTTCACGGCATGACGATCGGTGAAAAGGCGAACTATGTTAAAAATTGCGGAAAAAAATTCGAAGTTAAATGTAATTGTGGGATGACAGGCTGCGCCCATGGTGTTTTTTGCAGTACGACAACTTTGAAAAAAGGAAAATTAACAATCGTAGAAATAAAGGGATGGAATCGAAAAAAAACGCTGGTAGAGGCGGGACTACATACCATGGACTCGTTTATTCCGATGTCCCCTGCTATCCAAAATGTTGCTTCAATCTTTGAATATGCTACCATTTCGCTCCCTCTTTTAGCGGGATCAAGCTATATAAACTTTTTTGCAGCCGTCGAAAATATTCGCAGCGCGAATTGCCGATTTAAATATTTCTATTCTCCCTGCCTTTCACCCAATTCACTGCTAGGTAAAATTAATGAAGAACATTCCTTTATGCTAAAGGGTTGCAAATTAACGGCTACTCAAATCGATATGGCCAATGGGACAAAGATGGACTGCCTAGAGCTATCGGTTACCAATTTCTCTGCCTCAGAACCCGCCGGGTTAAGTCTTGTACTATTAGCCGAGGCCCAGGAATGGGTGCCGGAATGCGACTGGGAAATATTTGAAAAAAAAGTTTCATTTGAAGAAAAAGTTTCATCCCCGGTAAGTTTCCCGCAAATAATGTTAATTCCAACACTCTCTGCTCCAATATATGATTTGAAATCATTGGATTCGATGGAAATCCCAGTACTCTTCACTCCGATATATGATTTGAAACCGTTGGTTCAACAAAACAATTTAAAAAGGGAAAGATGGAATCGACTAATAAAATGGCAATTCAAACATATCGGTAATGACGAATTCAAATTATTTGGACCATCGAATTCCCCTCAAACGGTGGCCACCTTGATTCCAAATAAAACATCCCCTACTCCGATACGTGATTTGAAAAATTTAACATTGGTTCAGCGGAAAGATTTACGAAAAGCGAAGTGGGATCGACTAACAAAATTACAACGTGAACTGATTGCAAAACATATCGGCGACGATGAATTCGTGAGTAATTTATTCAGTGGTGAATCAATCGATGTGATACATTTCCGTAATAAGTGGAGTCGAGAAGCAACTAGCTTCTATAATAAAACCAAAAAATATTACTTCTATTAACTTTTTCACGTTTATAAAAAAATGCTTGTCAAAGAAGCATTTAAAGTGATACTGGGGAGGAGTTTTGGCCTGACTAGCTCAATCGGTAGAGCAGTTGACTCTTAATCAATTGGTTCGGGGTTCGAGTCCCCGGTCAGGTACCATTCGCTAGGAACGGTACCGTAATTTTGAATTTTTCATGATATTTTATTCCTATGAATAAAATAATCCTCAAAAAATAACTTGACATATTAGGCAACCAATTCAAGGCTGGGAAGTATAGGGAGGGGCGAGGATCGCGTTTGAGATTCGACTTTTGGTCCGCCCCCAAGGATGATCGCCTACTCTTTTCGGATCAGACCGATGCGGCAGCCATTCATAGGTCGCTCGAAATAATCCTCAAAAAGCCAATCGACGAATCCACTGAAAAAACAGGCATTATCCATCCAAGGAAATCGCTGCTCTCCTCTGAATTTCATCCCGAATGCCACTTTGAATTTCATTGTCCTCGATTTCTATTCTTCGTAGATCCCCAATGGAAAGCTGTTTCAACAGTGCACCCAAAGAAGAACTCTCTATCTGTGCCCCTCCATCTCCCTGCTGCCGTACCCAATCGATGGCCATTAAATTCGACATCAAATCAACCGCATTGCGTTCTTCATTCGTTGGCGACATGTTAAGCGTCCCTAATTGACCATGGCCAATAACCATTATATTTCCCGTATCATTCAGTTTTTTGTTCTCATCGTTTCGAAGTGTATTCATATGAAACATTGATTTTATGGCACCCAATAGCCAAAGAAAAACCCCTTTAATCAAACTCACACCATAGGAAAAATTACTGCTATCCATCGCAAATGCCTGTCCTCCATCATCGAAAATACAGCTCAGCGTACAGGCCTGCGCCTCCTGATGCTGGACGCGTTCTTCCTCCGTGGATAATTCGGTCAACGGCTTAATAAACATTTCATTGGGCGAATTTGACCCGAGTCCACCATCCATAATTTTATGGAAACCATGAGCCTGTCCACCATTTTGTTGATATTTTGTTAAATCTATTTCGACGGCGTTAAATGCTATCGGTAAAGCCATCGACATACGTACCGCATAGGCAATGGGCAAATCGGATGTATTTTGAGCATCGAAATAAATTTCTTTTCCATCCGTCGCATCCCAGCCGGTTAATACAATCGATTTAAAATTATTTTCAATACCCTCGCCCTGGATTTTCACTAAAAGTTCCAAATCTTTGAAAGTCAACATGGCATTTTCTTCGCGAGGAAATGTAATTTCTTGCATTAAACTTCTAAGACGATCCACTTCACAGGGAGCAAAAACGTCGGTTTGGTTTGCTAAAAAATATTGAACTGACGGGTTTTGCAAAAATTTCCTGACATTTTTGGTGGTTACCGTATCGATTGCCTGGATAACACCGGCAGCATTACCCATCAGTCCAATACCGGAAAACATGCCTTTGAGAGCAGAATAATTGCCCACAGCTTCCCTACTTTTAGCTTTGCCTACGCCGACTTGAACTTCATCACAAAAATTACCGAGTGATTGGGGAGGAATCCCAAAAGCTATGGCAACGGCAGCAATGGCCCCCGCAGAGCTACCAGAAACAGTTTTTAGCTGATCCAATTTTCCTGTCTTTTGAAGTACCTCAAGCGCTCCTGCATAGCCAAATCCTTTACCACCTCCTCCGCGTAGGCATAGATTTTCAATGGCAGTTTCCTTTCGAAGTATAAATTTGTCCCCCATCCTAGCGATCATTGGAGGAAGTTTTTGGCGTGGCGGTTTGGAAGCAAATTTATTTTCGAAGGCAACCATAAGATCATCAACTAAAACATCTAGGCAAATAATTTGCATGCGTGCATCATAATTTTTATCATTTTGAATAGTTTTTGCGGCTTCCAACAGATGGTGCGAAAAGCTACAAATTTCTCTCTGCAAATTTCCCAATTGCTCCAGAGGAATATGTTGTTCTAAAGTTTCAACTTTTTCTAGAAAATTATTCTGACACATTTCAGGAAGATTTTTTAATATATTTCGGGAAACTTTATGCCCCATACGTGCCTGCTGAACGGTTTTTATCCAAGTCACATTCGCAGATTTCATTTCCGATTTTTTGCTAGTTTTTAGCAATTCGATCGGATTTACAAGTGCCTGCAAATCCTTTTTGGCCTTTTGTATGGTTGCATTGACTTTCCGTTTAATATCCTGTGAGACTTTATCGCCAGTTTTTTCGCCGAGCAAATGAATTTTGGTTAGCCAATTTCCAGCGTTTTTATTAAATTTTTCCAAGACAGAAGCATCCATTCTAGTAAGATCAAATTTTGTGATAATATGGACACATTCCCCCAATTTTTGCTTTAAAAAACTGCTTTGCGTTGTGGCATAGGTCTGTGAAAAACGTTTCAAAGCCTCCAGCTTAGAATTTCGAAAATCTGTCTCAAATGCAAACCGACTTTTGCCAGTGACCCGTATTCTCATTATTTGAGTATAACTTTACAACAATTATTGGCAATTATTTTAGTTTTATATTTTTTTCTAAGATAAGTAATTTTTGCTTCAAATCCAAACCCCATCCATAGCCAACGAGATTTCCCGAGGTACCGATGACGCGGTGGCATGGAACGATGATAGGAATGGGATTGCTATGATTCGCCCTACCAACGGCACGGGCACTGTTAGGTACTCCACTTTGTTGAGCAATTTCCTTATAAGAGCGCGTTTCACCATAGGGAATTTTAATCAATTGTTCCCAAATGTTCCTTTGAAAAATTGTGCCCTGCAATACCATTTGGACGTTGAAAATTTTTCGCTCACCACATAAATATTCTTGAATTTGGTTGAAAATAATTTCCATTCCCTTTGTTTTTTGCTCAATAAATTCACAATTTTTCAATAAATTAAGACGGCACTCATGGAAAATATTTGTTAAAAAATCTCCCCTCATTGCGATTGCAATTTCACCAATCTCAGTTTTGTAAAAATAAATATTTTGCATTGTGCGAATTCAAAAAAATTCTATGCCAATGATAGCGTTTATGCAATTGAAAATTAAAAAGCAACTACTTACACTTGCCGACTTGAATTATCGAAAATTTTCACAAAAATTAAACCCTGACGGGAAAAATATTCTGGGTATTCGATTGCCTGATTTGCGAAAAATAGCCAAACAAATTGCGAAATCCGATTGGGAAAATTATCTTCACACGGCTACGGATGATTCCTTTGAAGAAATTTTACTCCAGGGACTTGCTATCGGATACATTCGCATTCCCATCGAGGAACACTTATTGTTAATCGGAAATTTCGTCTCAAAAATTGATAATTGGGGAATTTGCGATACCTTTTGCGGGACTATCAGAATTAGGCCCGAAGACAGGGCTATTGTTTGGGATTTTTTACAACCATTCTTCCAGGATGAACGACCATTTTTTCTGCGTTTTGCTATTGTCATGTTATTTAAATTTATCGACGAAGAGCATATTGGTATTATTTTTACTATTATTTCTAAAATTCGCCACTGCAATCGCTATGTTAAACTTTCCATTGCGTGGTTGATTGGAGAATGCTGTGTCCATTTTCCTGGGAAAACAATTAAATTTTTGGAGTCCAAGGCACTGGATCCTTTGACACAAAATATCGCTATTCAAAAAATTGCGGAATCTTTTCGCATTGATACTTGTACAAAAATTAATGCAAAACAACAGAAATGTAAATAAATGCCCCCCACATGCCGAGGGGTCCCAAGTGAATACCAAAGAAAAGTCTTTGCCTAATCCCAATATTTATACAATCCATGGAATGCCCATCGAAAAGTACTAGGAAACGGCAAATCGGCTATCTTCTCACGGATTGGTTTACAAAAAATCGACGCATTTTACCCTGGCGCACCAATCCATCGATTTACAATCGCCTCGTTTCCGAATTCATGCTACAACAAACGCAAGTCGCCACGGTTATTCCCTATTTTAATCGTTGGATCGGACAATTTCCTTCCATTGAAGCGCTTGCCCAAGCTTCCGAAGAACAAGTTTTAAAAGCTTGGGAAGGACTTGGATACTATACTCGCGTCAAAAATTTACACAGAACCGCAAAGGAAATTATCAAAAAATTAACCAACCCGGATGCCATAGAACCCGATATTTATCCCCAAACACCGGAAGAATGGAAACTGCTCCCGGGTATCGGTGATTATACGGCCCATGCACTCGCTTCGATTGCCCAAAATCAATGCGTTGCAGCGGTTGATGGCAATGTGATCCGTGTCCTTTGTCGCATTAATGGCATTCAACAATCCTTTGAAAGTAAAAATCAGGCCGTAAAATATATTAAAAATATTGCCCATTTTTACATTCCGTTTGGTAAAAGTGCAAACTATAACGAAGCAATTATGGAACTCGGTGCGCTCATTTGCAGACCTAAAAACCCTATCTGTGATCGCTGCCCTATCGTTCTTCATTGTTGTAGTTTCCAGAAAAAACTCAATTATTTACAAATTCCAAAATTTCAAAAAATAATTTATGTAAAAAAAACAGCTCAACGTATTTTTATTTGCGACGGACAATTTATCATTTTAAAAAAAACAAATACTAAGCGTTTATACAATATCTTTGAACTTCCACTGATCGATGATATTGACAAAAAAATGTTTACCCAAGAAATCGCTAAAATTAATCGCTCCATCGCCAATGAACGCATTGAGGAAATCATTTCTAAGCCCAAATATTTACCAAAAGATTTAAAAATTTTAACTCAAAATTATCCCGATTTAATCTTTTTGTCCATCTATGAACTTAAAAATATTACCATTTCCGGTCCACATCGTAAATGGTTGGATAAACAGCTGCTTGCATATCTATAAAGTATTGAATAAAACTCACCATAACTAAGGACTACGCGCCCTTAGAATCCCCGCCAGGGCAAGGGGAATCCCCTTCCCCTTGCAACCCCTTGCCAGGGGATCCATCCCCTGGACCTGGATACGGCCGGTACCACGGGCCTCGCCCGTGGTACCGGCCGACCGGGGGGCCAAGGCCCCCGCCCGCGGCTTCGCCGCGGGCGGGGCAACTAAGTTGACCGTTGCGGCCAAACCATGCGAAGTTTCGCATGGTTTGGCCGCATACCGAGGTCAAGAATTCACGAATTTTACCGCCATTATTCGAAGCAATGCACAATTTTCCCATGGGAGCCAAAGTTTTTAAATACTTAAAATTTTACATTTTTTCGATACCTATGGATTGTTCCACCGACGACTGCCAAAGAAGGTCGCGGGCGCGGATATTATCGGATGAATTTGTAAGCACTTTATTGGCAATATTGACCGCCATTTGAAAATCGTTTGACCCTAAAAACGCTTCCCCCATCAATAGCCAGTCATCGGCATTGCGCTTGCCCTCGGGAATACATTCTATGGAAAAAATTGTCGTTTCAAAAAAACCAAAACCCGACATCGTCTCAGCAAATAGGCGTAAAATAAATACATTATTGGGATCCGTATTGAGCAGCTCATCCATGGACTCGAGTAGCTCACGGTGCTTTGTTCTGATTTTTACTATATAATAGAGTACTTTTGAGAAGTTTTTTAACAAAATTAATATACGTTGAAGTTTCTGTGGGCAAAATGTGTGCTGGCGGACCTGATGTAAAATACGCCGTACATCAACGAAATTCGGTTCCATGGAAAGTATTTCTTGGCATAAAAATTGCGCATATTCCCAGTTTTCAGCTTGGCATAGCGCCTCAATTTTGCCCATCCAACGTTGACGTACCTGCGCATTCACAGTCCTTATTATAGAAGTTCCTTACAGTTTTCAACGCTATTCTTTAAAATATTCATAACGTTTTCGGCTAAAATTTCGTTTTCAGCCTCGATGAGCAGTCTTAATTTGTGCTCCGTTCCCGAATAGCGAACGAAAATTTTTCCATTTTTTCCGATTTTTTCCCGTTCTTTTTCAACTGCCGCCGATAGGGTAGGAAGTTTCGCTAGCGGAACCTTTTTCCTTACTGGAATATTACATAATTTTTGCGGTAAAAGTGGGATAAGTTGGCCTGTGTTTTCCGGCGATATTTTTAAAAATGCGATGGCTTTGAGAAACAGTAGTGCCGTTTGAATTCCGTCGCTGATTGGTATTTCATCGAAAAATATAACGTGCCCAGAGCACTCGCCACCGAAATTACAGCCGAGTGTGCGCATCATTTCGGTAACGTTGCGGTCACCCACTTCCGCATCGACAACTCCAATGCCATAACGTTCGAGTGAAATTCGAAGCCCTCCGTTGGACATCGCCGTCGTTATTAATTGATGTCCGTGTAGTTTGCCAATTTTTTTCAGAAAAATAGCAATGATTCCCAGGATAATTTCTCCCGGTAAAATTTTGCCGCAGCGGTCACAGAGTAAAAGACGGTCGCCGTCGCCATCGTGGGCAATGCCTAAATCAGTACCATTTTCGCGGACTATTTGGCATAACAAGTCCGGATGCTCACTGCCGCAGTTTGCATTAATATTTTGCCCATTTGGCCGATCTCCTAGCCAATCAATTTTTCGGAAACGGTAATTTTTTTTTGCAAATTTTACTGACGCACCGTTCGCGCAATCGATGGCGACATGCGGAAATAAGTCCCATATATCCTGTGCCATTTCGTAGTGCGGCCGAATGTCATAGAATATGATTCGGTGGCCGCAATTTTTTGCCGAATCAAAAAAAAATTCTACCCATTGCTCAAGGTCTGTCTCTTCCTCTGTTGTAATTTTTTCGCCAAAATGATTCAAAATCTTGACGCCGTTGTCCTCCGTTGGATTGTGGGAAGCCGTAATCATTAGACCTAAATCGGCCCCCGTTTCTACGATGGCTTGCGAAAGTAGCGGCGAAGTAACAATTGCACAATCGAAAATTTCTGTGCTTGGCGAAAGTCCACTGATTAAAAAATTTTTAATTTCTGTACCGGAAGCACGCGTATCACGGCCCATTACGATACGCCGTAGAGGGCCATATTTCTTTTCCAATGCCTGAGCGAGTCGATTCAAATGATACTCTTCAATGGGCGGTATACCAAATTGCCCCCGTATACCATCCGTTCCAAAATATTTCATTTTCTCTATACTTTTTATGGTTTATTATAACAATCTGAGGGCACTGCCCTCAGGACTTCTGCAAGAAGTCGCGGGTTCCTTGACTTCGGCATATGGCCAAATTATGCAAATTTTTCACATAATTTGGCCGCATGGTCAAGCTGAATTACTTTTGTAATTTGCAAAAATGTTGGACAATATCGATACTTTTTTCAAACGAATGCGCAGACTTCCCCAGAGGGCTCCGCCCTCTGGACTCCCGCAAGGAGGCTTGCCATGGGGCTCCGCCCCATACCCCGCAAGGAGTCACGGACTCCGTGACCGCGGTTAGCGGCCAAACCATGCGAAAAATTCGCCTGGGTTGGCCGCAGGCGGCCGTTGGTCAGGCCCGCGGCGAAGCCGCG
>JAIRZB010000106.1 GCA_031267435.1 Puniceicoccales bacterium
GCCCGGGGTACCGGCCGTATCCAGGTCCAGGGGATGGATCCCCTGGCAAGGGGTTGCAAGGGGAAGGATTCCCCTTGCCCTGGCGGGGATTCTAAGGGCGCGCAGCCCTTAGGGGGTTGCAAGGGGAAAGATACTTCACCTGCTTATCTTACTTTTCCTAAAAAAATGCTTGACGTAATAATTTTTCTTAGATCATTAAGCTATCTTGAAAATGAAACGAAAATTCAGTTTTGTATATTACTACGGCAAGATGCCGTGGTAGGTTGAGGTATTTCGCTTCCAGATCTGCGGCAAATGCTGCGGATTTTTTTTATTTGTAGTGTTTGCTGCGATCCAAGAAAAAAAAAAGAAAGTAAATATTATGAATAAAAAATTAGTTCAAATTGTATCGTTTATCGCTGGAAACGCAATCGGTGCCGGCGTTCTCGGGTTACCCGTAGCACTGGGAGGTGTCGGACTTTGGCCAGCTTTGATCGCCATACTTATCCTCTACGGAGCAACGCTGTATACAGGACATGTGCTAGCAAACTTCGTTCTTGAAACGCGTTCATTCGATTTGCCATCCCTATTTCGAAAAACATTGGGAAAGTCCGGTGCAACGATCTTCTGTTTGGCATACTTCACGCTGTTTTTTTGTCTACTCGTAGCCTACTGGACCGGATTGGGAAGTCTTCCCGTCTCCTGCCGCGAATGCCTTCTCTTCGTTGTTGTCTTTCTACTCATTCGAGGATTTCGTTCCATCGGTCCATTTAATGCACTGCTGACGGGAGGATTTATTGTCGCCTTCGCCGTATTAGTTTTTCTCATGTTGCGCATAAACAATGGAACGGCGATGGGGATCGGTGATTTGACGACTTTAAATCGCTCCCTGTCGGTCATTTTGTGCAGCTATGGCTTCCACGCGGCAATTCCTTTCGTCTGCCAACAATTAGATTTTAATAAGAATTTAATAAAAAAAGCAATTACCTGGGGAACACTTTTCCCATTTTTTTTCAATGTAATTATTCTTTTTGTCAGTTTTCGAGCACTCAGTGGTGAGGAATTGAAAGAAGGATTGGCTCGTGGACTACCCGTTTTTGCTCTTTTATGCGAAAAGGAAGGCATGCAATTGTGTGCCCAATGGGGGCAAATTTTTTCGTTCTTTGCAATCGTTACGTCCCTAATTGGCGTTTCTTTGACCATGGGCAATGCGCTTCAGGATTGTTTTTCTGGAAAATTGATGAAAAATTTCCACATCATCGTCACCGTTGGGCTACCCTTTGCGGTTTCTGTTTATAGTCCTTCCCTTTTTATCCGTACATTGGAATTCGCAGGGGGAATATTTCTCAATATTATCGCAGGTATTTTACCGCTCATTTCGAAAATCAAAGGTAAAACAGCTCAACCTTTGGACTTCCTATTGCTTGCTGGATTTTTATACGTTCTCATTATGACCATTTTATGACTGCAAAAATCTACCATTGGTGGGCGGGACAGGACTCGAACCTGCGACCTACTGGGTGTAAACCAGTTGCTCTAACCAACTGAGCTACCCGCCCTAAAGTTCCAGCAACGGTGTCACTATGCTCGGGCTTCATGGATGGAAATCAAGCGCGAAGTTGAACTTTTTAAAGTGCGATTCGGGGCGACCTGGCAAAAGCTGCGCGCGAAGCACGGGACGAAGTCCCGTACTTCCCAAGGGGTCGGAGACCCCTTGAGCTTTTGCCGCCCAACGTCGGTTACAACCGCACCAACTTCCTTAAACAAAAAGATTGTCAACGTTCCCAAAATCCAAAGCTCCATGGATTCAGCGTGGAAGCGTTAAAAAAATCGGTCATCCTTATATTTTTTAGTTATTTTTTTGCGGCATTCGGTGACAATTCCAAGGGAATTAGAATTGATATTGGTGGCATAAAAATTGGTGCGGACCATCTAATCTTCAAGGACCCACTGGCGCATGTTTCTGGAAATGTCCGCATTACCAGCGATGATTTTTACGGCCGATGTGAAGCTCTCGACTACGACGGCAAAGATATCCATGCCTACGACATTGACATCGCCACGAACCGGGGTTATGCGTCGGCCAAAAAAGCCTCTTTTACGCAGGAACGGATCGTATTAGAGGATGCGGATATAGGGCTTAACGCTGGAACAGGCAGCACCATTCCACACATGAAAACGAAGCGTATGATTTACGATCGTCAAAGACGGAAAGGTACTGCGCAATTGGCCTACCTAAAAATTGGAAACATACCGATGATCGTACCACCCATAACCGTTGGGGATTGGATTCGCTCCATTGACATGCATTTAAATGCGGGACACACTTCAAGACTAGGCGGGTATTTTCACAGTGAAATTCTATACAATATTTACAAAGATCTTCGCCTAGGGGCTCTATTGAACGCTTACACGAAACGAGGCGTGCTCATTGGCCCTGTCATAAAGATCGATAGTGAAGGAGAATCGATTAGTTCGCATTTGAAATTACGGACAGGACATATTGCGGATCGTGGAGATCGGAGCAATCGAGGCGAAGACATCGATGGGACACCGATTGAAAAAAAGCGCTGGTTCATTGACGCGAAACAGAATCATCATTTCGGTCAAAATATCGATGTTTTATCTAGTTTTTTATTGGCAAGTGATGGAAAAATTATGGATGACTTTCGTCTAGGTGGAACGGAAGATTCGGATATCCGTGATTCCTTTAGCGAACTCGATTACCGCGGAGAGAAAGATTTGCTGACGTTATTCACACGTATAAAAATGAATCGTTATCAAGATTTTTCGCAGCAAATTCCTTCCATTCGTTTTGAGCGCTTTCCCCAAGAAATTTTCGATTCAGGAATTTACTACTTCGGCCACATTGATTTTACGCGACAAAAATCCACGCAGAAAAATTTAACGATTTCCGGACAGCGAGAAGCGATGGAGTTGAATCGGATCGACAGCTATTGGGGTATTAATCGTCCGATGGAGTTAGACAATGGCATTCACTTCACACCGTTGTCAGGCGGGAAGTGGGTACATTACTGTGGCGGACGAGATCAATTTTTAGGCGAGTTTGGCTTTGATTCCGATGTAAATTTTTATGCACTTTACCCCGAATCGACACCATGGTTGAAGGCAAAGGAATGGAAACACATCATTCGCCCGACCATAAAATATCGCTATCTTTCCCCGATAGGCAAGTACGGGAAAAACGGAATTGATCGGCCACCCAAAAGTGATTTCTTTCCGGTGCTTGACCTAGCAGAAATGCGAAATATGGATGATTTACTGGGACAAAGTATTTTGCGATTAGGACTAGAAAATGATTTCTTTGCTAAGAATGAAAAAATAAAATTCGGCAAATTGCTTCGTTAGATTTTTACCAAGATTTGCGCCTAAAGCGTTGCTACGACGCGAGCGACGGGCAGCGTCAAATGGAAAAATTTTTATCCGATTTTTATATATTTTCCGAATTAAGCCCCCGTCGCTGGCTAAATTTATGTCTTTACTCCCGATTGGACTGGGAGCATTTTTCGATTCGAGCAGTCAATGCGGAAACAAATTTTTTGAGTGGTGATTTATGGGAATTAGGATTACGGACAAAATTCGTAAGACATCGCATAGATCAATTCGGTATCAATTTTTATTTTCGATTTGATGAGGTTTCACGGCTTGGTCTTGAAACTCAAATCGATGGGAAAAGCGGTAAATTTTTAGCAACAAAAATTAGCTATACAATGCGTTGGGACAGCGTCTGGGATGTGAAACTTTTTTGTAAAATCAAAAACCATTCCAGCCGCGATAGTCGTTTTCAACCGGGATTCTCGATCAATTTAATCAACTGGTAATGGCATGCAAATTATGGTTTTTGACGGGATGTACGGCGGTGGGGAAAACGGCATTATCACTGGAATTGGCGCATTTGCTCGACGCTGAAATTTTGTCCTGCGACTCGGTACAAGTTTACCGTGGGGCGGATATCGGTTCGGCAAAAATAAAACCCGAAGCAATGGCCAATATTCCGCATCACGGCATAGATTTATGCGCCCCGGATGAAACCTTCAACATTGATCGATACGCAAAGTATGCGCAATCAGTTGTCGATCAAGTGCAAAAAAAAAATAAAAATCTTCTCGTTGTCGGTGGAACTGGATTTTACTTAAAGTCTTTTTTTACGCATGCTATCGATACCATTATAGTACCTGAAAGCGTTCGTATGGAAACACAATTATTCTATGAAAATTTTGGTTTAGCGGCGTTGCAGCGGGCAATTGAAAATTACGGCTCCGTTGATTTAAACGCCTCCGATTGGCATAATCCACGCCGCCTGGTCAATATTTTGGCAAAGCAAAGGGTAACCGGTTGGGATCAAGCTACATTGAAACGAAAATTTTACCAGAACATCGGTCCATTTTACACATTTTTCCGAAAAGTCATTCTCCTGGAACGCCATCCGACATCGCTAAACGATAGAATAGAACGGCGCGTGGTGGAAATGTTTCGGATGGGATTGATTGAAGAAGTAAGAAATCTTAAAAATATGTGCCCTCCTTTGGCCAATGCGATCGGTTATCGCGAGGTAAAGGCCTATCTGGATGACGGTGAAAAAATGACCCAAAAAGAGCTAAAAATAGCGATAACGGAAGCTACGCGTCGACTGGTCAAAAAACAAAGAACATGGTTTCGGCGGCAGATCCCCATCGACTTTTGCATCAATTTGGATGCGTATTCTTTTAATGAAAGTTTTGACTTTATTGCCACATTTTGTAGGAACTATGGCCCATGAACCTAAAGCTTGCAGAATTTTTAGTTGGCCTTACTGGGGTGTTTTGCGGCAGTTCGTTGGTATTTCGAACAAAGCACAGTGAATATGTTTTACGAAAATTTCTTCGTTCGGAAATTGCAGGTACGGTGATATTTTTACTATCAGGAACTTGGTTTTTAGGCCATGTTCTGACGCTTGGCGAATCTGATTTCGGGGAGTATAAGTATTTCTTTTTTGTTTTCTTTTTAACAGTTATTCTGATCACATTGGTAAAAATTCGCGATTTCTTATCCGTTCGCGGTGGAGCCATTTTGGCACTGCTAACCGCCAATGAGTTGCTTAAGGCGGCATACATGAAGCCCCAAGGATCACGACTAATTCTCGTTACCTTCATCTACGCCATGATTATCGCGGGAATGATCTTTGGCGGTTGGCCCTACAAGGGACGCGATTTTGTTGATTTTCTTTTCTCACACCCAACGCGTCCGTGCCTATTCGGATTGCTAACGACCTGTTGTGGTATTCTTACGCTAACAACTTTATTTTGGTAATTTGAAAAATGGAAACAAACTGGCTAGATGTAAAGTCAAAATTAGGTACGATTTTCTATGCGCTATCCCAGAAAATCGATGGATTTGATAAAGATTTCAATCCGGAGATCCGCGTGGCGGATCCGCGTTTCGGCGACTTCCAAGTCAATGGCGTGCTTGGTTTTGCGAAAAAAAATAAAAAAAACCCTCGCGAACTTAGCGAAAAACTTCTGATAAAGGCGAAACAATTCGAAGATCTAGCCGATTGCTCCCTGGAACTATCGGGCCCTGGATTTATCAATATCCGTTTGACTTCCGACTTTTTACGGCAATGGGTGAATACCTTTTGCGGCCGATGCAATTTTAAGCAATGGCTCGCCGGAAAAACTATCGTCATCGATTATTCTTCGCCCAATACCGCTAAACAAATGCACGTGGGCCATCTACGCTCGATGATCATCGGTGAATCGATTCAGCGCCTACTTCAATTTTGCGGTGCAAATGTCATTCGAGATAATCATATCGGTGATTGGGGAACGCAATTCGGTATCCTCATCATGGCGGTAAAACGGGAAAATTTTGACATTACTGCCATAGATTCAGCGACAGCACTCGATGAATTCGAACGCCTCTATCGGGAAGGCGTCGCTTTGACAAAGCAAGACCAAACATTTTTGAACGAGGCACGCAGGGAATTGGTTGCTCTGCAAAAAGGTGATTTGGAAAATTTACGCATTTGGGAAACCATTAATACCGTGTCCTACCATGCGTTCGAAAAAATTTATAGCCAAATGGATGTGGCATTCGACTACGTTTTAGGGGAATCATTTTATCGCGACAAAGTCGATCGTATTTGCAATGAGCTGGAAGCACTGGGAATTGCCGAAAAAAATCAGGGAGCGCTTGTCGTTTTCCATCGGGAACATGAACGTTTTAAAGATCAACCTTTCCTAATCCGAAAATCCGATGGCGCATCGAATTACGCAACAACTGACCTTGCAACTGTTTTGTATCGCTGGGAAAATTTTCGCGCCGATACGATAATTTACGTAACCGATGGGCGCCAACAGGACCATTTTCAGCAACTATTTTTGACCGTTGAACGCTGGTTTTCTGCAAAAAATATCCCGCTGCTACCCCAATTAAAACACGTCTGGTTCGGTACCGTTCTCGGTGAAGATGGACGCGCCATTAAAACGCGTTCCGGAGAATCAATCAAGTTGAAACAACTCATCGACGAAAGTATCGCGCGGGCACGGACCATTGTAACTGAAAAAAATCCAGACCTGTCGTCAGTGGAACACGAAAAAATTGCGCACGCCGTAGGTACCGGAGCAATTAAATATGCGGATCTGTCGCAGAATCGTACCAATGATTACATCTTTTCCTGGGATAAAATGCTTTCCTTCGACGGCAATACAGCTCCCTATTTACTCTATGCGGTGGCACGCATTCATACACTGTTCCAACGGCTAGATATTTCACCACATGGAAGGCGTGAACCAAAATCAATGGCAGATTTTTTGACACCGGAAGAACTGGCGTTGGCGCGCAAACTCGTCGATTTCCCGAGTACCATTGCGCAGGTATTGAACGATTTAAAACCCCACGATTTGTGTACCTATTTGTTCGAATTAGCAAGTGAATTTTCCACATTTTACAAGGCTAATCGAATCATTGGGGAAACTGAAGATATTTTTGAAAAACGCCTATTACTGTGCCAGTTTGTATTACACGTTTTAGAAACTGGGCTATATCTTCTGGGAATTGAAAGATTGGAAAAAATGTAACTACCCTAAGGGCTCCTCGCCCTTAGAATCCCCGCCAGGGCAAGGGGAATCCTTCCCCTTGCAACCCCTTGCCAGGGGATACCATCCCCTGGACCTGGATT